>DATCYX010000521.1:0-11459 GCA_036526235.1 Anaerolineales bacterium
AGCTGATAATCGCCTGGCTATTCAACCGTAGTGGTGGCAGCGTTTTGATCGTGATGTTGTTCCATCTCGCATCCAACATTTTTGGCACCGTATTCAATTCTTCCATGTTCACAGGCACCGAATGGACCAATTTTTCCGCGCTGTTCATGGCCCTGGCAGCTCTGGTCGCGCTGGGAATTCTATGGAGATCTGGACCCAATCTGGGGCAGACCGGGACGCAAAATCAATTTGCCGTTATAGATCAGAGTGCGGGATAACTGGATGGCAAGCTTGTTCGTGTGCAGTTTGCGGGGGGTCGTGTGTAGCGACCCCCTACAAACACCTAATTTTCGACCTTGCTGCTCTGCGTCGATAACGGGGGAGAAGGCATGAACAGCTTTTCGTTTACTGCTCATTCGCAGTACAATTATGATCTCATGAACAACGAAATGATCCAGGTTCGCGACCCGCGACTGCTGAATCTGACGGTTTACCTGATTGTGATGATCATGATCATCATCAGCTTCATCAGCTTGCCAAATGGAATGGCAAAGGCAACCGCTATCACGTTATGTGTCGGCTTCGGCTTGGTACATGCCTTTGGATTTCGGTATGCTGATACCCCACGACGGTTGGCGATTTACTTCCTCGCACAGGTTGTCATCACACTAGCCTTACTGATATTGTCTTCCCCGAGCGATGTTTTCAACTTGTTCTTGTACGTCTTGGGCTTAGAGGCCGTGATGATCTTGCCTACCCGACCCGCGGCAGCCTGGATGGTCGGCTTTTATTTGCTCGATAGCCTGAGCGCAATTTGGAGTCGGGGGTCAAGTGGGGTTACAGCCGTGCTTTTCTATGGTGCCGCCTTCATACTGACAGCTCTATTAGGATACGCCTTGCGCCAGGCTGAGATCGCCCGCCGCAAGAACCAAGATTTGCTCACAGAGCTGAAAACAACCCAACGCCAGCTGCAAGACTTAGCTGTGACCGAAGAGCGCACACGGCTGGCGCGGGAGATGCACGACTCGCTTGGACACCGGCTCACCGTCAGCATCGTTCAACTCGAGGGCGCGCAACGCCTCATCCCGTCGGACCCGGAGCGCGCGGCGCGCATGATCGGGACAATGCGGGATGAAATGAAAGAAGCCCTGGCTGAGCTGCGCCGTACCGTTGCCGCACTGCGGGCTCCCACCGCTGAAGATATTCCATTGCATATCGCCTTGTCATCTCTAGCCCAAAGCTTTCAACAGAATACCGGCATCCCGACGCAATTCTCTATTTCCCCAGATTTCCCTGCCATGCCCGAAGCATATCGGCTGGCTTTCTATCGGGTAGCCCAGGAAGGGTTGACCAACATCCAGCGCCATGCTAGCGCGCAAAACGCGTGGCTGCAATTAAGTGCCGATGGGCAGGTGACCTCTTTGGTCATCGAAGATGACGGTAAAGGAATAATGAGTCAGGACGAAAATAGCGCTGGCACCGGTCTCCTTGGGTTGAGGGAGCGAGCGGCTCAGCTGGGTGGAGAGTTTCGACTTGAAGAGAGACCCGGTGGCGGCACGCAATTGACCTTTAGCGTACCTTTGCCGAAACTGGGAATGAACTTATGACCAACCCAATTCGATTGCTCATAGTTGATGACCAGCGCCTGATGCGCGAAGGCTTGCGGACCCTACTGGAACTCGAGGGGGGAGTTGAGATCGTGGGTGAAGCGGCGGAAGGGCAGGCTGCCCTGGATGCGTATACCGAGTTAAAGCCAGATGTGGTGCTCATGGATATCCGCATGCCGGGCATGGATGGTGTGGAGGCAACCCGGCGTCTTTGCGCCCGGTGGCCTGAAGCTCGGGTGATCATCCTGACCACATTCGATGATGACGCCAACGTGTTCGAAGGGTTGCGCGCCGGAGCAGTGGGTTACTTGCTCAAAGACCTCTCCGGTCAGGAGCTGGCAAATGCAGTTCGGACGGTATATAAAGGCGGGGCGCTAATTGAGCCGACCGTCGCCAAGAGGGTGATGGCAGAATTCGCCCGCCTCCACCCTCCTGCCCGCAACATCGATGAAGGTCTTCCCGAGCCCCTATCCGAAAGGGAGTTGGCTATCCTCAAGCTTGTCTCCGCTGGGCTCAGCAATCGCGAGATCGGCGATAAGCTCGGATTAACCGAAGGCACAGTCAAGAACTACGTCACCAATATTCTACAAAAAATCGGCGTGCGCGACCGCACTCAAGCTGCCTTGCGCGGTCGTGAATTGGGTTTGATTTAGCCCAATGTGCTATTTATCGCCAATACCCTTGACAAGAGTAGAATGTTTGATATAATCTATCGTAGATTTACGATATAAGTAGGTTCTATGCAAGAGCTAAAACAAACCATCATCCCCGCAGCTTGCTGCACACTTGAAATTTCTGGGAAAGAACAAGACCGATTAGTCAAGATGTTTAAGGCCTTGGGGAACCCCATCCGCTTCGAGATTATGAAGTTTTTGGTCTCCCATCCGGGTTGCATCACGGGCGATATTGTCGAGTTTTTACCCATTGCCCAGGCAACCGTCTCTCAGCATATGAAGGTGCTTCGAGAGGCAGGCTGGATCAAGGGTACGGTCGAAGGGCCGGCTACCAGCTATTGCTTGAGCGAAGAAAATATTGCCTGGTTCCGCAACCAGGTCGAAACCATCTTTTAAAGTTGGGTCTTTGTTACCAATCTTTTTTTGCTTTAATGTATCGTAATAATACGATAAAGGAGATTGTATGTCAAACCCTATCCTTCCCATCCTGACCTTCATGCTTAACGCCTTCCTTAAGACCTGGCCCTATCTATTAGTGACCATCCCGGTCGCAGTGGCGGTTAACATGTCGGGGGCGTCCAGGTATATCCGCCGCGCTTTTCTGGCCCAGCCCATCGCCGCCATCTTGCTGGCAACCGTGGTAGGTGCCTTCAGCCCGTTCTGCTCATGCAGCGTGATACCGCTCGTGGCGGCGCTCTTGATTGGAGGTGTGCCCCTGGCGCCGGTGATGTCGTTCTGGATTGCGTCTCCCTCCATGGACCCGGAGATCTTCTTCCTGAGCGTGGCAATGCTCGGGTGGGAGCTGGCCACGGTGCGCCTGCTCGCCACTCTGGCTCTCAGCATAGCCGCCGGATTCACCACACATTGGGTCATTCAAAGAGGCTGGCTAGGGGAAAATATCCTGCGCACACAAAAGCCGCCCAAGGTGTTGAAAGGCCGCGATCTGCTGCGGGCCGGCTGGCATTTTGTGCAAGAAAAATGGACTAATCTATTGCGGCCCAATCCAGCACCCCTGTATTTGGCCACAGAGGCTGCCTGCTGTAACAGCCAGAGCGTCTCTACAATCAATCCAACGGGCCCACAAGGTGCAAGATTGCTGCAGATCGCCGTGCCCGCAACTCAGGGGAATTCTACAGTCACCCAAAGCACACCGGCTCTCCCCCAGGATTCATTCTGGTCTCGGCTGTGGGTTGAGACGAGCAAAGCGGTTCTCCTGGTCGTCCAGTTTATGGCCTTAGCCTTTTTCCTGGAAGCGCTCATCGAGTTATATGTCCCACAGGCTTGGGTTGCCAGCCTGGTCGGGCGCCAGAGCGCCTATGCCATCCTGACAGCTGCCCTGCTTGGCGTGCCCGTCTACACCAGCAACCTGACCGCCCTGCCCATGATCAGCGGCTTGCTGGGGCAGGGGATGAGCCCCGCGGCCGCGCTAGCATTCCTGATCGCTGGCCCTACAACCACCCTGCCAGCCATGTCGGCGGTGTGGGGGCTCGTCTCCAGGAGGGTCTTCGCCCTGTATGTAGCCTTCTCGCTCCTGGGCGCGATCCTGTTCGGTTATGTGTATCAGCTATTGCTGAGCTTATAGATCGGGGATATACGCCACGTTCAGCAAAAAGCTTCTTATATCCGCCAATTTCCGCGAATTTCGGAGTATTCGTGGATTGGCGGATTTCAATTCGGCAGGGGAACAAACAACGACACCCCTCTCAACATAGAATTAATTCTTAGAATTGCGTTAGCCCAGCCCGGCGTCGCGCGCCCGGATGATGGCCTGGAGACGGTCGGCAACTTGCAATTTACTGTAGATATTCGAGACGTGATTGCGCACAGTCTTCGCAGAGATTACCAACCGGTCGGCAATGGCTGTGTTGGTGTAGCCTTGCGAGATTAAACCCAGGATTTCACGCTCGCGCCCGGTCAATTCGGGAAAGACATGCGAGGAGGAGGCGGGTTGCTGGTGGACGAAAAAGCTCATCAGGCGCTCTGCCACCTTGGGGCTGAAGATAGCTTCTCCATGGGCAACGGCGCGGATGGCGCGCACCGTCTCATCTGGATCGGCCCCCTTGAGCAGGTAGCCTCGCGCCCCGGCGCGCACGGCATCGAAAATCGAATCGTCGTCAAACATCGTGATCACGAGTATGCCAATATGTGGGGTGGTCTGTAATATCCGTCTGGTAGCTTGGATGCCATTCATACCTGGCATGTGAATATCCATCAGGATCAGATCGGGTTGAAGCTCCGCGGCTTGAGCAACTACATCCTCGCCACTGGTCGCTTCTGCGATCACTTCCATTTCGGACTGGGCTTGCAGGAGCGCGCGCAAACCAAAACGGAAGACAGGGTGATCGTCAGCGATCAAGATACGAATCTTGTCCTTATCTGTCATGAATCACCCGCCAAAGGCAGCTCTACAACCACGCGCGTGCCGCAATGTAGAGCCGGTTCAATCATAAATGAGCCGCCAAGCTCTTCAGCTCTCTCGCGCATCGAATTCAACCCCACTCCTGCACGATACTCGACTGGCAGACCACACCCATCGTCGATGATTTCTAAACACAGTTTGCCTTTTAGTTTTAGGGATACCATGCAATGGCGCGCGCTAGCATGGTGGACTACATTGGTCAGAGCTTCCAGAGCAATGCGATAAATGGCCGTTTCAACAGCCGCCGGCAGGGGTGGAAGTTTTTCTGGGACGTGGATGGTAATTTGCAAGCCGCTCTGCTCGAACTCTTTCGCCCGGGCGTTTAGGGCACCGATTAAGCCCAGGTCATCCAACGCTGGCGGGCGCAGGTCGTAGACCAAACGACGAATATCATCGATAGCACTTTGAGCATGTTTGACGACCTCTGCGAGCAGTTGGTCGGCGGCTTCAGGGTCTTGGCGAAGCAGCTGACGTGCGGCGGTAATGGTGAGTGTTTGACTGGCCAGGTGTGGTCCAAGCCCATCGTGCAGGTCTCTACGCAAGCGACGGCGTTCCTCCTCCCGGGTGATCACCAAACGCTCACGAGCATGTTGCAGCTCGGTAATCAAGCCCACAGAGTGTGCGGCAATCCCAGCCTGGCCTGCCAAATCTTCAAGCAGACGCCTGTCAGCAGGGTTAAAATCCTCTCCCGGGGAACGCGTAGCCAAGACCAATTCGCCTATAGCTTGGTTCTGGTACACCAGGGGCAACCGGACGGGCATGCCAGACAGCACACCATCACTGGCAACCACCTCCATCCCGCTGTCTTGTTGCAGCGCAATTGCACAGTAAGGCAGCTTAAGGGCATCTTTGACCGTCTCTACAATAGTGGGCAGGACAGCATCGGGGGTCAAGGTAGCTCCCAACCTCTGCCCAAGACGAGCGATAACCGTATAAGGGTTATCCCTCTCTCCGTACATGAATTGGTTCACAACCCGTTGCAGCCGCTGGCGTAGAGGCTGGAATATCACTGCGACGACGCCAGTTGCCAGAAAGGCAAATACCGGATGGCTGCGCATTTGGAAAACTGTGCTTAAGAGCCCGACTAACAAAACATAGATGGCGATCGTCATGGCAGTTAGGACAATGTACACAAGAGTGCGGTTGATGATTGGATCAATGTCCCACAAGCGGTAACGCAACAATGCCGCACCAATCGAGAGTGGCACCACCGCAAACGCGATGATCAGGAGCGTCCCACCGAATAGGTCGTAAATGACGGCTGTTAATCCGGAAATCTGCAATTCAGAGGCAAACATCAGAGGGATCCAAAATCCCAAAAAACTGGTCACGAAGATCGTCAAGCCATAAACGACCAGTTTAATTTGCTGGCGCTGGTCGGTGTTGGATGCCTTGCGAAAGCGATAAACCTGGGCAGCCGGTGAGCTTCCCAGAAGCACCAGGTATATCGGCACACTGATCAATGGAGGCCAGCTATTGAGATCTAGCCCTGTGCCGGAAAATAATGACACAGACACAATCGTCACCACCCAGCCTGGAATCAACCAACGGGTCCAGCCTGGCACAAAGCGCCCATCGGGAAAGATATAGAAGCTGAAAAAGAATGCCGTGAAGGCGCTGTTGATCAACAGACTATATATGGGAGGGAGATCGGCAGGAGGGGATTGCAGTTCCAATGAGATAAGCACCCCCATGGCAACTAAAACCAAAGAAAAGTACACCGTAATCCATTCACTGGGTTTCCGCAGATATATCATTATGCCTGTTATGATGGAGATCACGGCGAAGAGAAGTATCCGCAGATCATGGAACCAGGTGTATGTAGCAGGGGAGGCACCATAAGCCTCCAGACCGGCAAGCACAAGATCGGCAGGTAAAATAGAATGAAATTGGAGGCTCTCTGGCTTAAAAATCTGGGTCGTGATGAATATGAACACGCTAAGAAGTGCAATCGTACCGCAACCCCAAATAATTCTCAACAGGATAGATTGCAGCCGTTTGCTGAACTGCCATTTGCCGAATGGGTTCCTTATCAATGCGCCCATGGTTGTTATTATACAGGGTTGTAAGCTTGCAAGAGCCCGTCTGCGCTATATTGAGACATAGTGGCTTAGTAGCATAACCGAATCTTGAGCCACACTTTAAACTTGATAAATATGGTAAGTCAAGCAGGGAGTAAACTGAGCGGTTACTCCCTGCCGTACCTGCTTCATACAAACTTTAGAATATCTCCTACGCAACGTCTTTTGATGTTTGGGCTTCTAGTCTGATTATGGCAAGGTAACTGACCCCCCATAATAGCGCCACAGCACCGCCAAGAAGTCCCCAACTGCCAGCTTGGTTGATTGTGAACAGTGCCGCAATACCTGAATATACTAACGCTGCTCCGATAATATTTCCCATGATTTTCCAGTTTGAATGCTTAAGCGCAACAAATATAACACCCAGTGTTATGTATAGGAAGATGTCGATCTCATGGGTAAAGTTATCCATCACCATCAGGTCTTCTGCACTTCCCCCAATGAGGGATAGGGTATTGTTGATATCGATGAGTAAGCGCGGTAAGCATCCCAATATTGCCAGGATGCCTAAAATCGCTAGTTTTTTACTAAGAGCGCTTTTTTCAAACTTGAACAAACCACGCAGATTGGGGTAGGTGAAAATTACAAGAGCCAGGATGATGAAAGATTCAAGCGTCTTTTCACCTACCACAAACCAAAATAGGCTTATAAGCAGGAATCCTATGACCCAGTATTGCATGAGATTTACAAATTTTCTAGGCTTGAACATGACAAATATTAGTGGTAATGCCCAGAAAAATGTTCCCAGTACGCCCCATTGAGCAGCAAACCAACGTTGGGATTCTGGATCGGGCATATCAGGTAGGACAATTACCCAGGGCCACAATAGATATGGTGCGCTGATGGCAAGAAAAAACAAGGAAGCCAATCCAGCTATGATACGAAAAACCCATACCCGCCAATCAAAGGTCTTTTTGAGGGTTATTTCTTGGGTGGTCATCTGTAATCTCCTTTTTGAAAGATGTTCATTCTTGGGTATTTTCAGCGGCAACGTTGTTTTACAGAGATGCCTCCATGAATGTGGGACTAAGGGGGCAATCCAAGGTCATAATTCATGTTTATTGTCTCATTCTCCCTCCAGTAGTAGCCTTGCGGTCACTTGGACGTGATCCGAAGGACAGTGTCCAGATGTTGCTATCCAAAAGGGTATTGCTACAAAAAACGTAACCCAGCCGAATAACGTGCGAGCTAGAATGTAAGTTCCTTTTTGGGGTACGCCTATCGAGGTCATGACCAGCCCCTTTTCCTATCAATTGGACATGAGACGAGAGTTCCCGTTCAACAATCCAAAGATAGCATGAACCCTGTCCCTTTGTCATGAGGCTGCCGTCACGATTTGACCCAGGACAAAATGTCCCAACTTATTGAGATCGTGGAGTAAACTGTTAGAAGCGATGCAGTTGGAGAAATGAAGATAGATTTCGGTGGAGATATTGTGGATTCTGTTGACAAACCATCCGTCTCATAGAGAGTCGCGCTTTCCTGGATATACCCTTACCCAAGAATGAGGTTGCAAATACCGCCGTGAATAAGCTTCGTGTTTTTTGGAGATTTTATGGAACTGGCTACTTGATCCTCGCCATCATGTTCAGTACTTCGTAGTTTTTCGCCCTGGTCTCGAAAGCGAGATAAGAATGATTTACAGAAGCGGGCTGTTGAGCATCCCCGGCTTTAGGAGCCATAACGTTTAAGATAGCTTGATGGGATTTCCACAAAGAAATCAACAGGAAATGCGCCAAGCCGCCTCGAACTTCCCGCAAGACGAATAACCCTTCCAGACCATCAACCGCTCGATACTTTGGGATCAGGTTCTTGTCCAGGTATTCATGATAGCGATCAGCCCCAGATGCTAATGTAATCGTGCGCCAATATCGTACAATCATTCTAGCCTCCCCTGGAAACAAATCGACGAGCGTTCCAGCCTAGACACTATGCATGATGCGATGCTGTAATACTTGTTACAGTTTAAGGCACAACGCTTACGATGAGGGGGAACTATTTGCCCCGGGACTGCCCCAAAAAGTGATACATTTCTCGCAACACATACCGCTTGAATCCCGCTCTGGTAGCTCCGTAGGTAACCTTCCCCATACCCCCTATTCGGTGGTGAGGGGAGAATCTTCACGGTTAACGGTAGCGCTACCCCTCGTTCTTGGTTATGCAGTTAAATAAGATGTGTACTTACCCAGTTGAGGAGGTATCAGGGGTGTCGACCAAGCGTGCCAGGCGCAGGCCCAGGCTGCCGGTGAGCAATCCCGCCAGGGCGCTGATCAACGCCGCCTGGGCCAAGTGCAGGCTGCTGATGGGGTAACCGCGCAAGGCGGGCATCTGCTCGAACCACAGGAAGGAGAACAATACCATGCTCACAGAGTAGAGCGGGGCAGCCAGCAGTGGTCGGCGGCGCGCCCACGGAAAAAGCTCCAACAAGGAGACCAACACCAGCGGTATGGCGGAAAGGGACATGGTCCAAGCCTGGTGGAAGCCGATCAGACCGTGAAAGCCGAGCAGTCCAGCAAACTCGCGGGCTTTGGCGGCGGTCGATTCTGGATTCAGGCGCACATACTCATCGATGACTGAGACGGGCTTTAGGATCGCAAAACCAGCCGCGGCGATGCCGGTAGCCAGGTATTGGAGCAGCATAGCGAGAGCAAAGATCAAGAGCACAACCCAGAAACGGCGCGCCAGGCGGATACAGGCGAGCAGGGAAAGGGGCAGAAAAGCGCCCACCAGCAGTGGGAAGAGCAAGCCGTAGAGGCCAACACCGCCTTGCCGGTAGCCGACGATGAAGGCTTCCCCCATCTGGAAGTTGACCGCTTCAAAAGCATAAGCACCGATCAGGACAAGACCCCAAAAGAGCGGGCTGCTCCATTTAAATTCATAGCCCTGGCGCCGGGCGGAGGTAGCGATTCCCAACAGCAGGCTGAAATCAACCACCATTGTCGCCAGCATAATCAGCAGGTGCGGCGGGCTCCACAAGGTAGCATCGATGCCGAAGATCTCATGCCATAATTCGTCTAATACACCAGACAGCAAGGCAGCTGTATAGCCGAAGAAAATACCAAAGAAGGCTGGGGGTGCACGGAAAGGCCCCAATTTGGCAGCGTGCGGCATCTCTTGCCCGGTAGCTGCCATTGTGGTCTCATAGATAATCAGAGCCAGGACAAGCGCAAGGCCTGCGACAAACGCGAAGATGACCAGCAAGTGTGGCGGGATAAACAGGCTATCGCGGCCGATAGCGACATGCCACTGGATATCCCAGGCCCCTCCAATAAAGTTAAACAGCTTCAGGATTGCTACGGCAAACAGGAGGCGCAGACGAAGTCGCTCGTGAGCAACCGCATCAACAGGGCGAGCTAGTCTATTGGTGAGGGGGCGCATCATTTTCGATTTTAAGGCAGCAAGCATCAGAATCTCCTCGGTCGGCGGATTCGGTAGAGCATTCTAACAAAAAATATATTTTCCATCAATAGCAAAAGGGAGTGGTTACATGGCTTTCTCAAAGTCGTGAATTTCCCGAGACAAGCAGGGCAAAAGCCTGATCGATATGGCCAGCAAACCATCTGCGAGCCCGAGCCGCATTGTGAAAGCCAGCTTGCATGATCAACGCCAAAACAAGGTTATGCACGGTTGCCAAAATCTGTCCAGCTGCACCTTTGGTCATGCGGGTAGCATCTTCCCGGAAAGTCACATCTCGGCGATAATGCAAGCCGGTTTCGATCAGCCAATGCCTCCGTCTGACCAGCATCACCCGTTTTGGCGAGGCCTTTTCTCGGGTGAGGCTGGTGATGCCGTACTCGACCTCCTGGCTGGTTTTGATCACCTTTCCTTGGCGCATCCAGCTAAAGCGGCGCTCCAGCCGGTAGACTTGCCCTAGGCCGGGCCAATCGACATAGTCGTTGAGCATAGCACTGGTTTGGATCTGACGTTTCTCAATGCGCCCATGCCCCTTATTGACAGTTTCCGCCTGCAGAAAGTCGGTGCTGATTTTCCCAAACCCCGGCTTGGGCTTCTCGCAGGTGAACAAGCGCTCGATATCCTGATACAGACGTTCCTGGTTTTCCTTCACCACCCACAGGTAGTCGCCGCCTCGTTCAACAATCTGAGCCGAAAGCGCTCGTTGGGCATGCATAGCGTCTCCCGTGATGATTTTTGCTGCAATCTCCACTTGTTCCAGAGCCCGTGGAGCGGCCACAATCTCGTTCTCCTTCTGATCCACCGCTGCTTGAGCTACCACGCGCTGTTCTTGAACATCGTACACACTCAACACATGGTCGGCTGGTTCTTCGTCGGCGATCCGGGTGCCTCGCAGGGTCTTGCCATCCAGCGCCAATTGCTCCCCTCCTCCAGCCTGTCGCTGCTGATATTCCTGCATCACACGCTCGAATTCGGCTTCGTCCAGGATGTTCTGGAACACCCGGCGAATGGTGTTATGGTGGGGCATCCAGCTCCGTTTCAGCTTCAACAGTTGTACCAATGTTTCGGCGTGGTTCTTGGCCCAATCGGCTATCTCGACTGGCGTATCCTGCCCACACAGTTTGGCCATAAAGACAATGACCATCAAGGTCGTCAGTTGGTAGCGCTTTCCACGTGCCTTGCGCGGGTCGCAGATCTTTTGAAGGTAGGCTAGTATGCTGGTTGGATCGTAGATGACTCCGCTCTCATTGATCTCCTGCCAGGGTTGAAGCGTGCTATACTCCAT
>DATCYX010000522.1:0-4771 GCA_036526235.1 Anaerolineales bacterium
AAATGATGCATTCAGCATTTCTCTACAACCAATACTTCCTCAAGCGACAGGTGTTGGCACTAACCGGGAAAATTCGCTTGTACTCTCCAGATGGTTCCCTGTTGCTCTATTCCCAACAAAAGATGTTTCGCCTCAGGGAGGATATTAGAGTTTACAACGATGAGAGCCGCAGCCAAGAGCTACTCTACATCCAAGCGCGCAATATTATTGATTTTTCAGCAGCCTATGATGTAATTGATAGTCTATCCGGCATCAAAGTAGGCGTTCTCAGACGTAAAGGTTTGCGCTCCTTGTTGCGTGACCAGTGGGAGATATTGGACGCGAGCGATCAGCCTCAGGCCATTTTGCAAGAGGACAATCCCACGCGCGCCCTATTGCGCCGATTATTGCTGGGTACTCTATTACCCCAAAACTACGATGTTATTTCTGGTGAAACCAGATTAGCAGATTTTCGCCAGCGCTTCAACCTTTTCCGTTACGAATTGGAGCTGGACTTTAGTATGGATTCAGCTCGCAGGTTGGACAGGCGGGTGGGGCTTGCCGCTGCTATCCTGCTGGGAATCATTGAAGGGCGCCAGGAATCATGACCTAATGTCCCGTCAGGCAATTTTTTCCGGTTTAGTCATTGACGAGAATGACAACCTCGTACAGGTGAGAGTTGTGGGGGATGAGCCCTGTTATGTGGTGGATGACGCTGGTTTTTTACGACACATCCCTTCAGAACTAGTGGATCGCCAGGTGCTCGAAGCGATGGGCGAGAGTATGCAAGGGCATGAAGATTTGATCAGTGAGCAGGCAGCAAAAATGCTTGGTCAGGAAGATATCTTTTCCATCGCCATGATCGCCAACCAGATTAAGAACATAGATAAACAGCTGGACTCCTTGATTGAGACTGGTATCCCTGAAGATGTTCGCGCCTATCTCGGCATGATGGGATTCAAAGTACGAATTAACGTCCACGGTGATGTCCTTGAGGTCGTACAACCAGGGTCAGCAGGGCCTCCTGACATTGAGTAAGCACCCTGATAAATTCGCAAAGTCCCCTACCAAATTATGTAGATTTCATATAATTCTCTTACGAAGGGATGTTAAAATGCAATTGTTGGTGAATTAATGATGGAGAACATAAAATGATGGCCTCAGATAATATCATTGATGTATCAGAAGCAGATTTTGAATATCAGGTACTCGCATACTCTCAGCACATTCCGGTTGTAGTGGATTTTTGGGCTGAGTGGTGTGTCCCCTGTCGCACGCTGGGGCCTATGCTGGAGCGTTTAACCCTGGAAGCCGGAGGCGCTTTCCGTTTAGCCAAAGTAAATGTGGATCAAAATCAAAACCTATCTTTGCGGTATAACGTACGCAGCATACCAGCAGTGAAAGCATTCCGAGATGGCAAAATGGTATCTGAATTTGTCGGGATGCAACCTGAACCAAAGCTGAAGGAATGGCTTCGGGCTCTTACCCCTAGCTCCACAGATTTGTTGCTAGAAAAAGGTTTAAGCTTGATATCTGAGGGCGAGTGGGTATCTTCTCAGGAAGCATTCCAGGAAATACTCAAGGTCAACCCTGATTCCGCGCCCGCCCTGTTCGGTCTTGCGAAGAGCATATTAGCGCAAGGGCAGGTTGGAGAAGCGCAACGCATCCTGCAATCCTTGCCCCCTAGCCGCGAATTTGCCAGGGCAGAAGCCTTGCTACCCCTTACCAAGGCGCTCATACGCCAGCAAAATGGCGAAAACAATCATGATCAACCGCTTGAGGCAGCTTATCAGCGCGCCCTTCGTCTTATCTTGCGCGGTAATATCCCCGCAAGCCTAGATGGACTTCTGGATATCCTCAGGGAGGACAAGTATTTTCGTGATGGCGAGGTTCGACAAGTAATCTTAGGCTTATTTGAGTTGATGGGAGACGAGAACCCAGTTACACGCCAATACAGGCAAGAGCTGGCTTCCGTGCTTTTTTAGCTCACAGTAATTCATTTCCAAAATAAAAAAATACGCATAAGCAAAGGACTAGATGGGTGTTGAACATCCACCTAGTCCTTTGTTATGAATGCATCATATACAAAATGTTATCTGCGTCCCTCCAAGGTTAGGTCACCCCAGGTCGTTGGGTCAGTCAAGTGCCTTGTAGAGACGTTAGACACCATGGATTGCTGCACATTTTCACTGCTTTTGTCATTATCCGAGACAGAAAAGGCGAATCCGAAATGCTTGCCAATATCTGGCGTAATACCGAAAATTTCCCAAGGAATTTTTGCCTCAATGCGGTATCCATCGTCGGTTGGCAATGCGGCAGCCTTGATGGAAGTATATTCACCTGCCTTAGAGGACGGGTACCATAAATAGGTTTCGATGTCATCGCTGGGCGTGGATTGCCCCGGAGATATTCCAATCTGGTAATCATCGTTACTAAGATCATTATCGTTATAATCTCTGGAAACATTAGCGTCCAGTAAAATCTCAATGCTATCACCTTTAAAAAGGTTCTTGCCACTGGCTTTTTGGACGTAAATATCGTCTTTGACCCGGGCAGCAAGGTAAAGGTAATAATCATCCCAGCCAATCATTAGGGTTGCGGATAGGTCATCATTCCCATTCCAGCGATTGTCGCCATAAACTACGCGAGAAACGGAATAGCGGTCAAAATCCCATTCATCAAATACACCATCAATCGTTGGCTCTTTTTGTATGTAATATGCAATGACGCTAGATCCACTGCGTTCTCTACCACCCGATGAAACAACCTTGGTTGGCACTTTGGTATCGGTTGGCAGAGCTGTGTTTGTTGGTGTGGGTGGAGCGCTTGTCGTTGCCGTCGCCTGCACTGGAGGGGGTGTCACGGACGCTGTTTCAGTAGGGGGAGCAGATGTTGGTACAGCAACATTCGTTTGCTCAGCTTGGGCCGTGGTAATAAACTCGAATAGAGCCGTGATGGTCAAATCAGGTGTTTGCTGAGGGATGATTGGCTGAGGTCCAACCGGTATATTGCAAGCGGCTGCCCCAAAAAGTAGGACGATAACTATTGTTGCATGAACTTTAAAGTGCTTCATAATGCCTCCCGCTCGTTAAAACCGAAGTGACAAATATATTATATATTACACTCGCACTTTTTTATGGCAATCTTTTCGTTCCCAGTATTCCAACCTGGTTTATAATATCTTGACATTCTCCCAACATAAACTTATAATCCCCCTGCCTGCCCAAGGGGCAGGCATTCGTCTGGATTTACACTGAGAGTCTATTCGCAAAGAGATTTAATTAGGAGTAAGAGCATGCCCCCTCAACCAAAGCGTAAATTATCGAAAGGTCGTCGTGATCGTCGCCGCGCACACGATGCCCTGGAAGCGCATAATTTGGTGCCCTGCAGTAATTGCGGTGAGATGCGCCTTCCACACACGGTCTGCCCTAGTTGCGGGCATTACAAGGGCCGCGAGATTATCGAAGTTGAAGAGAAGAAATCATAATACAAATGACTCGCCCTGGTCAAAATATTGGGCTTTTCACTGGCTTTAGCTTTCCACTATCCCCCCTTTTAATGCGAAGGGGGGTATTAGTTCCAGGGAAGAGTTGAGCTGAGCATTTATAACACGACGATCCTAAAATTCGGGCACTAACTTATCTATACCTATGAAACCAAATAAAACCGCTTTCATCTTCCCTGGACAGGGATCGCAATTTATGGGAATGGGCCAGCTCCTTTGCGATAAATATACAGTCGCTAGAGAAGCATACGAGCTTGCCGACGAATGGCTTGGTTTTCCTCTATCAAAATTCGCCTGGGAAGGTCCCGAGGAGACACTAAACGATACCATCAATACTCAACCCGCGTTGATGGTCCATTCAGTGGCTGCGCTGAGAGTATTCCAAGAGCTCATCTCAGAGTTTCGACCCGCTTACGTCGCAGGCCATTCCATGGGTGAGCTGAGCGCGCTTGTCGCCTCCGAGGCGCTCCCCTATCGGGAAGCCTTGCACCTTGTGCGCCGGCGTGGTGAATTAATGAAACGTGCTGGAATTGTATCTCCGGGTGGAATGGCAGCTGTATTGGGGTTGGACATTCCCACATTGGACGAGATTTGCGCACAAGCCAGCACACAGGATGAGGTCGTTCAAGTGGCTAATGACAATTGCCCAGGGCAGGTGGTGATTTCTGGGGCCAGCAGCGCCCTTGAGCGCGCTATCGGTTTAGCTCAGGAGGCGAAAGCACGACGGGTAGTGCCACTGCCCATTAGCATCGCCGCCCACTCCCCCTTGATGATCAACGCCCAAGAGGATTTTAATATCGCGGTAGATAGCTCCCCAATTCAAGATCCGGTCATTCCAATTATCGGAAATGTGGACGCCAGACCGCTTGCCAGCGCAGAGCACATCAAAGTCGATCTCCAGGCACAGCTCACTTCACGTGTTCGCTGGACTGAATCGGTGCAATATATGATCTCGCATGGAATTGATACGTTTATCGAAATCGGGAGCGGGTCCGTCCTTGGCGGATTGATCAAGCGCATCGACCGCCAGGTTCAAACACTTACGCTTGGGACCCCTGAAGATTTTGAAAAGTTGATTTCCGCATTGCCGTAGCCTCATTTCATCCTAGGACAGGATAGCTCAGGGTTCTATGGATGGAATTTCTACCCACACAACTCTTTATTATTTCATCACGACATTCAAGTGAATACCTTGAACCGATTACGGTATAATACCTCGGTTATACATAAGCACATATTTTAGCGGAGGTATGATGTCTGAACCAGCCCGGCTATCCTTGGAAGGCC
>DATCYX010000523.1:0-4633 GCA_036526235.1 Anaerolineales bacterium
GTCGAAGCCACCGTTACGCTTCATGGCCTCATAATCCTTCAACTCACAGGTGCCAGGACAATCCACTGAGATCAGGCTCAGGCCATCCAGTGAAGCTTGCTGCAGCTTAACTAATTCCAGCAGGGCACGGATTTCGCATGACCGCAGGACAGCTCCCAGGCGCCCGGGTGAGTGCTTGCCGGTTAGCGCAGAAACGGCGCGCGCTCCGTTGATGGGCATGACGGGTGATAGTGGGTCGGCTTGGTCTAGCCAGCGCGGATCAGTTACAAGGGCAGGTATGATGGTCCCGCCATCGACTTTTATAGGAACATAGATCGCTTCCACCACGCCAGTCTCCATCAAACGCTTCAGGAAGTGCCTAACCCCAGCTAACACCCCGCTATTTTCTACTGCGATGATTGTTTTCATATATACCTCGCTCGTTAGGACGCAGAGCGTAATCAGTACCGCCGTTTAATGCCTAAACTGCCCATATTTCCCGAGTAGGGTTTGGGCCCAGCTCAGTGAGAGCAGATACCATCTCCGTCACCGTATCAGCAAATTTCTGTCCTTCACTGGCGCTGATCCACCGCAGCCAGACACGTTGCTCATCGAATCCAGCAGCTTTCAAGATCTCCCGCAAAGCAACGTAGCGGCGCCGCGCTTTGTAATTGCCCGATTGGTAGTGGCAATCGCCAGGATGGCAGCCACCGACCAGCACGCCATCTGCACCATCCATCAAGAGCTTCAGCACATAGACGGGATCGACCGCCCCGCTGCACATCGTGCGGACTATGCGGATGTTGGACGGGTACTGCAAGCGCGAAGTACCCGCCAGGTCTGCGCCGGTATAGGTACACCAGTTGCACAGGAATGCTACAATGTGCGGTTCAAATTTGTCGTTGTTCATAATGCCTCGTATTAATTAGGAATGGGGAAGGTTGAGCGCTTCTTCTACCATGCCAAACACCTGGGCAAACTCAAAGCCTTTCTGTTGGCTGGCTTTATTGGGGCAGGCGACGACACAGGCGCCACAGCCCTGGCATAAAACATCGATGACTTCGGCATGGCTCATGCCGGGCTCCAAAAGGCGCGCACCGTAAGGGCATATCTCCACACACAACCCGCAGGCGGCGCACAATTTAGGGTTAACGCTGGCAATAATCGGTGTGGCCTCCAGCCGCGAACGGGAGAGCAGACCTACCGCTCGCACCGCAGCAGCATGAGCTTGGGCGATAGTCTCCTCGATCTGACGCGGCGAGTGAGCCAGGCCAGCCAGGAAGATTCCCTCAGCAGCAAAATCTACTGGGCGCAACTTGACGTGAGCCTCCAGGAAGTATCCCGCTTCGTTTAGCGGCACTTTCAAAATTTGGGCCAGGGAGGGGTTATCCGGCTCGGGTTCAATCCCCGCGCTGAGCACCAGCCAGTCGGCAGCCAGGTTGACCGCTTCATTTTCCGGCTGGATTGCGACCTCGATTTGTAATCTCTCACCATCTGGAGTGACGGTGGGTTTATCCACCTCGCTGTACTCCAGAAAGACCACGCCAGCCTGACGCGCCTGCCGGTACAATTGCTCGCGGAAGCCATAAGTGCGAATGTCGCGATAGAGCACCGTCACGCGCGCATCAGGGAATTTTTCTTTTATCACCAGGGCATTCTTGAGGGCTTGAGTGCAACAGACGCGTGAGCAATAAGGATGCTCATCATCGCGCGAGCCTACGCACTGAATCATGACAAACGATTGTCCCGATTGGATGACTTGAGGCGTGTGATTCGCTGGATGAGTTAGCAGGTCTTCCAGCTCCAATTGGGTCAAAATGCGTGGGTGCTTGCCGTAAAGATACTCACGCGGCTTGTACGGTTGACCGCCCGTAGCCACTACCACCGCACCATGCTGCAGCTCAAGGGTTGAACCATCCGATTGCTGCACTGTGCTGGTATATTGACCGGTATAACCGCGCAGTTCGGTTAATACTGTCTCGGTGAATACACGGATTCGTGGCTCTGCCTTCACCGCCCGGATCATCTCCTGAAGGAGAACCTGCGGATCCCCTCCACCGGGCGCACTGGTGTACAAGTAGCGCAGTTTTCCTCCTAACTGCGGGCTACGCTCAACCAAGAACACGTCGTAACCCTGGCGAGCGATGGATAATGCTGCCGTCATCCCTGCCAGGCCTCCGCCGACGATGAGAGCCCGGCTTTCTACTGCGAAGCTATCGCGCCGGATGGCTCGTAAGCGGCGTGCTTTGGCAACTGCCATCGATACCAATTGTTCGGCTTTTTCCGTGGCAGCTTGCGGCTTGGAGCGGTGCACCCAGGAATCTTGCTCGCGGATATTGGCCATCTCGAACAAATGCGGGTTGAGTCCAGCCGCCCGTAGCGTATCTTGGAAGAGCGGCTCATGGGTGCGCGGCGTGCAAGAAGCCACAACCACACGGTTCAAACCATTTTCCTGGATGCGCTGGCGAATGCGCTCCTGGGTATCTTGCGAGCAAGTGTATAGGTTATGCTCGGCATAGGCCACCCCAGGCAAGGTCATGGCATGCTCAACCACGGCGGGTACATCTACCACAGAGCCAATATTGATGCCACAATGGCAGATGAACACTCCCACCCGTTCGGGCTCGTCAGAAATATCTCTCTCGGGGGGGAAAGAAGGCAAGCGGGTCTGTGAGGCGCGCGCCTCACCCAACAGTGCCGAGGCCTGGGCAGCCGCACAGGAGGCTTCTATCACCGATTCGGGGATATCCTTTGGTTCGGCAAACGCACCCGCGGCATAGATACCCGGGCAAGAGGTGAGACTCGGCTCAAAAGCTTGACCAGCGACAAAGCCGTACTCATTTAGCTCAACCCCCAGGCGTTCTGCGGTTGCACGCGCCGCAGGTGAAGGTCTCAAACCCACACACAGAACGACCAGGTCAAATTCTTCCTCATGCAGGTTAGGCTTGCGCCCATTGCTTCCCTCGTAAGTTACATAGCCAAGGCGCAAATTTTTCGTCCCAGGCGCTTCGCTTACCGACGAGACCATACAGCGTATATAGCGGATCCCGTGTTCACCACGGGCGCGCTCGATATAGCCCTCGAACCCTTTGCCAAAGGAGCGCACATCCATGTAGAAAATGGTTGGCTGAATACGGGGGTCATGCTCCTTGGCGATGATGGCTTCTTTCGTCGCGTACATACAGCACACCGACGAGCAATATGGCGCGCGGGGGGTGCCATCCGGTAGGCTGGTGTAATCGCGCGAGCCTACACATTGTATCCAGGCTACTTTTAGGGGATGTTTGCCATCCGAAGGGCGCTGCACCACACCACCGAAGGGTCCAGAGGCGGAGAGCATGCGCTCGAACTGCACACTGGTGACGACGTTGGGATAGCGCCCATAACCATACTCCGGGCGAATGTCGCCCGGCATAGCCTCCACACCTGGAGCCAAGATGACCGCACCGACATTCAACTCAGTCAGCCGCTCGGCATCTTCATGCAGAATTGCCTCTGCGCGGCAGGCATAAACACACTGGTTGCACTCTGAGCAAACACCACAGCGCAGGCAGCGCATCGCCTCCGCCATGGCCTCGTCCTCGCTTAAGCCAGCGTATATCTCGTTAAAATCCAGCTTGCGCTCGGCCGCGGGGCGCTTCTTCGTTTCAGCGCGGATTGCGCTGGATGCATCTCCAATGGCAATACGCTGGCTGACTTCATGCGGGTCGAGCTTGACAACATTGGCTTGATTCCGATCAAGTTTCAGATCCTCACTGCCGAGTAGAAAGGCACCAATGGAGCGGGCTGCGCGGTGCCCGGCCGCGATGGCATCCACCACGAAAGCGGTGCCGGTGACCGCATCCCCACCAGCGAAGATGCCCGGCACATCGGTTGCCAGCGTCTCCGCGTCCACAGACACCCGCCCGCCACGAAGGAGCTTGACTCGCTTCAGGCAATCCGATTCGGGTCGCTGTCCAATGGCAAAAATCACAATATCTGCCGGTATGACCTGCTCGGTGCCGGGAATCTCATCAAAATCAGGCCGCCCATCGATAAACCCGCGGAAGTTGACTTCAACCGTGCGCACACCTGTACATCGACCCTCTGAACTGGTCACTTCTTTGAACGTGCGGGATGGGTAGACCGCGATCCCCTCTTCCTCTGCGTCCCGCACCTCCCAGGCGTGAGCAGGCATCTGCTCGCGCCCTTCCAGGCAAGTCATCCCAACCCATTTGGCTCCCAGGCGTACTGCCGTCATGGCTGCATCGATGGCCACATTACCGCCTCCCAGGACGAGTACCCGCTGGTCTTGTACCTGGGTGTGCAGCAGCGCACTTTCGCCCGGCTGTAGATCGCCGCTGATAGCCAGGTTGGCCTGGCGCAGAAAATCGGTCGCCATCCATACTTCAGGCAAATCGTTGCCCGGTATGGGCAACTTCACGCCGGCGTGCGCACCAATGGCGACAAAGACCGCTTCGAACTCGCCTAAGAGCGATTCGACATCTTCAATCCGATGGTTGAGTTGAAGATCAATCCCGTTATTGATGATCTGATCGATCTCCCGGCGGATTACCTCAGGGGGCAAGCGGTAGACAGGCACCCCAGCGCGCAGCATACCGCCCGGCACAGGTAGCGCCTCAAAGATGGTTACTTCGCAACCATCTCCCGACAA
>DATCYX010000524.1:0-18306 GCA_036526235.1 Anaerolineales bacterium
GGTAAAGCAGCAATCTCCGGGTGGAGGCAAGTGCTGGTTGGGGAAAATGGCATTTTGCCAAACGTATCTCTCTGGCCCTTTTCCGATTCGCTCACAGAGCTCATTCAGCCAGGTCAAGTGATTGTCGCAGAAACTTACCCTGCCGAGTTTTATACCCACCTGGGGGTGCGCTTCTCAAAGCGGAAGCGTGGGGAAAAGACGGGTAAACGTTCCCAGGTAGATCGCGCAGCGAACTCTTCATGTTTATTAGAATTTGCCAAGCAAGCCGGGATTACCCTTACACCTTCCCTAGAGATAGAGATTCTAGATGGCTTCGGACCAGCCCCCGATGCGGAAGATCGTTTTGATGCTATCGTCGGGCTTTTCGGGATGTTAAATGTGGTTTTTGGGGGACGCTCCCCGGGCGAACCAGAAAATGAGGATGTTCAAAAGATTGAGGGTTGGATTCTAGGGCAAGAGTGGACTGATTCAAACAGCTACCGGAATAAGGAGGAATAATGCTATCGCAACCAGACAACCACTCCAAAATTATCACCATCGAACGCCATATTCTCGAAGAGCAGGGATTCCACCCCGAGGCTACGGGTGTTTTGACCAATATTTTGTATGACCTGGCACTGGCAGGTAAATTCATCGCCAGCAACACCGCGCGTGGTGAACTAGCGAAAATACTGGGTAGCACCGAAGACATCAACATCCAGGGTGAGCGCGTGATGAAGCTGGACCGACTGGCAGACGAGACGATCTATCGACTCAATGACCATACCGGGCGTCTGGCAGTCATGGCATCCGAAGAACACCAGCATATACTGCCCATACCAGAGCGCTACCCCACCGGAAAATACGTTCTGCTTTTCGATCCCTTAGATGGCTCTTCCAACGTCGATTACAATGCTTCTGTTGGCACGATTTTCTCGATTTATCGGCGCCAAAGTGAGGATGGGCCCGGAACCTTGGAAGATTGCCTTCAGCCAGGAAGGAATCTGGTGGCGGCTGGGTACCTGCTTTACAGTATCAGCACCATGCTGGTGTACACCACTGGGTCGGGTGCGCATGGCTTTACCCTCGATCCAAGCATTGGCGAGTTCATCCTCAGCCACGAAAACATCCGCATCCCAAATACTCCCTCATATTACAGCGTCAATCATGGCTATGAGAAATATTGGAGCGAAGGCGTTCACAGGTTCACCAAACAGCTCCAAGGGCTAGAAGGCGAGTATGAATCTCTCTCATTACGCTATATCGGCTCACTAGTAGGTGACTTCCACCGCACACTTCTTTCTGGAGGAATTTTCTATTACCCGGCGGATAATAAAGACCCCTCCAAACCGCAGGGAAAGTTACGCCTCATGTACGAAGCCGCCCCGCTGGCGTTCATCATGGAGCAAGCAGGGGGATATGCCTCTGACGGTCATCGCAATATTCTCGACATCCAGCCGGATACGCTCCACCAACGTACGCCGCTTTTTATCGGGAATCGCGAGTTAGTGGAGGAAGCAGAGACGTGTATCCGTATATACGACACCTGAAGGCAGAAATTTGATTGACTTTAATCCCGCTATCTAATAGACTTATTAAAAAGGCTGTTTATGACACCAAGAAAATCAAAATCTACTGAGCCGCCGCAACCAGTCCCCCCAGCCAGCTTATCATCCAGTGCTTTGCGCAAGCTTTGCGACCCAGCTACGCTGTCCTTTGAAACTACCGACGAGCTGCCAGACTTACAGGATGTGATCGGTCAGCCGCGCGCCATACGCGCCATTGAGCTTGGTAGCGAGGTCGCCGGACCAGGATACAACACCTTCGTTTTAGGTCTCTCTGGCTCCGGCCGCACAACTTTAAGCCGCGAGTATTTAGAACGCAAATCCGCCAATCTGCCAATACCTGATGACTGGTGCTACGTAAACAATTTCGAGTTGCCACGGCAGCCAAAAGCTATCCACCTACCTGCAGGTCGAGCTGTTGAATTCAGTGACGATGTTCAAGAGTTGGTCAAGCGTTGCCAGACCGAAATCTCCCGTCTCTTTGATAGCGAAGAATACACCCAGGAGCGTGACCGTCTTGTTGACGACATCAAAAAGAAACAAGAAGCAGAATTCATGCGCCTGCAAGAATACGTGGAGAAATACAATTTCGCCATCGTCCGAACACCATTTGGCTTCGTGCTTGTCCCAGCCGTGAATGGCAAGCCACTTAAATCTGAGGATATCGAAAAGCTCTCGCCCGAGCAGCGCACCAAGCTGAGCCAATTGCAAGCCAAGCTCAGCGAGGAGGTGGATAAATCTTTGGATCGCTTGCGCGAGTTGGAGAAAGCTGCCTCCCTCCAGATCAGCGAGTTGAACGAGCGCACTGTGATGTACCTGCTCAGACCATTGATGGAGAACCTGCAAAACAAATATCAGGGGGTAGAAAGCGTGATGTCGCACCTGGAAGCCATCCAGAAAGACATCGTTGAGCATTCCGACCAATTCCGCCGGAGCGATGGCAGTTCTTCGTCTAGTAATTCGAGCTCCCAGCAAGCTAAACAAGATTGGCTCGGGCGCTATGCTGTCAATGTACTTGTGGATAACAGCAGCCTTAGGGGTGCCCCAGTCATTCTAGAAAGCCACCCGTCCTACACCAATCTCCTAGGTCGTATCGAACACGAAGTGATCATGGGCGCTAGCCGGACGGATTTTTCCATGATTCGCTCTGGCGCGCTGCATCGCGCTAACGGAGGCTATCTGGTTATCCCAGCCCGCGACATCCTGATTAATCCGTACGCTTGGGAAGGGCTCAAGCGTGTTCTGCGTGACAGCGAAATTCGTATTGTGGAGCTTGGACAGCAACTGGGGCTGCTCAGTACCGTCACTCTGGAGCCCGAGCCCATCCCGCTGAACGTTAAGATCGTGCTGGTAGGCACACCGGTGCTATATTATCTGCTGCGCATGTATGATGAAGATTTCGCCAAGCTGTTTAAAGTGCGCGCCGAATTTGCCACGACAATGAAGCGCACATTGGAAACCGAGCAGGAATATGGCCTGTTTGTCAAGTCGGTATTAGATGACAACCAATTGTCACCCTTCGATCGCTCAGCGGTAGCGCGCATCATTGAGCATAGCGCCCGTATGGCCGAAGACCAAAATAGGCTAACTACGCGTTTCGGCAAAATCGCTGACTTAATTCGTGAAGCAGCATATTGGGCCGAGCAAGCAGACAAGGCTGCGGATGAGCAAGCCGGAATGCCCAAGAAGCGCAAAAGTAAATCAGCGAAAAGCGCTCAGAAGTCAATCATAGTGAGCGGCGAAGCAGTCAAAAAGGCGATTGAGGAGAGCATATACCGCAGCAATTTGATCGAGGAGCGTATCCAGGAGTTGTTTGCCATCGGTACGCTGATGATCGACCTGACAGGCAGTGTTATCGGTCAGATCAACGCGCTCTCAGTGCTTCCGCTCGGAGATTATGCCTTTGGTCGTCCCAGCCGAGTCACTGCGGTGGCTTACGCGGGCAAAGGCGGCGTGGTGGACATCGAGCGCCTGGCAAAGCTCGGTGGTCCGGTCCACACGAAAGGCGTGCTGATCCTCAGCGGGTTATTAGGCAGTCGCTACGGGCGCAAGCAGACGCTTGGCCTCTCTGCTAGCCTGACCTTTGAGCAATCGTATGATGAAATTGAAGGTGACAGCGCTTCAGCCGCAGAGCTTTTCGCCTTACTTTCAGCCATCGCCGGCATTCCCCTGCGCCAGGACCGTGCCATGACGGGCTCCATCAACCAACACGGCCAAATCCAAGCCATCGGCGGGGTGAATGAGAAGATCGAGGGATTCTACCTGACCTGCAAGACCAAAGGGCTGACCGGAGAGCAAGGCGTGATCATCCCGCTAAGCAACGTAGGAAACCTGATGTTACGCGATGAGGTAGTCCAGGCTGTCGAAGACGGACAATTCCATGTCTGGCCGATTCATACCATCGAAGAGGGCATCCACCTGCTCACCGAGATGGAGGCTGGCGAGCTTCAGCCAGACGGAACTTACCCAGCGGGCACATTTAATCACGCCATCACGCAGAAATTGGGAGAATTCGCCAAGTTAGCTGAAACGCTCAAAGACAGCAACACGAAGGGCAATACAGCAAATCGAGCCCCAAGCAGCTGATAATAATTAGCCCTTGGTAATAATATGATCTAGCTCACTGCTCACACTAGAGAGTTCATTATCTGGATCCATTTCAACTAGCCGGGGGCAGTAGAGATGTGTGATGCCAGCGAATGCCGTTATAATTTGTGCGTGGTGTGTAAATATGCGCACAGTGGCAGATAAAGCTTCAATAATTAGACAAGAGGATTAATGACTTTCCAAAAGATTCGCTTTGCTTTGGTGATAGTCACACTGTTGATTGCCACCCTGGCTTGCCAATTGGTGTCCGAGATTGGCGAGACTAAGGCTACAGTTGAGTCCGTTGCCACCGAAGCCAAGGAAGGATTAAACATCATCGGAACCGCGCGCGCCTTGGTCACTGAGGTGGGAGGCAGCGAAATGATCCAGACCGCCCAAGCACTGGCGACCGAGGTTGGTGAGAGCGGTGTGCTACAGACCGCCATCGCTGTGGCGACTCAGGAAGGTCCAAGCGTCATAGAAACTGCCAAAGCTGTTGCCACTCAAGAAGGCCCCGGCCTGCAGGAGACAGCCAAGGCAGCCATGACACAGATAGCAGGCTCGATGGATGAGGCACCACCGGACATACCCATCGTCAATGGAGAAACAGACAATTTCCTGGGCAACGAGTTCATGGTCTCCTATATGACCCCTCTGAGCTTGCCTGAGGTGGTGGAATTCTACAAGAATCAAATGCCTGTCATGGGCTGGACGTTCGTTGATAAGGGCACGGTAGAAACCGAGAATATGGCCGCGCTGAATTACGAAAAACCTGACCGCGCCGCAGCCATAACCCTGCAAGTCAATCCCCTTGACGAGCGGACTATCGTATTAATCCTGATTTCCGAGAAGTAATATACCTGATATGCTGAAACCGTTCTTTCAACCAGACTCGGTAGCCGTCATTGGAGCATCGAGTAACCCGTCCAAGTTAGGCCATGCGGTATTAAAAAATCTAGTTGATGGTGGCTACGCGCAGCGCGGGATGGTTTACCCCATCAATCCAGGCGCTAACTCTATCTTAGGACACAAAGCTTACCCCTCCGTGCTGGATGTACCCGCTGCCATCGATCTGGTAGTGATCGTTATCCCCTACCCCCAAGTGCCCGATGCATTGCGTGAGTGCGGGCAGAAAGGCATCCCGGCTGCGATTGTGATCAGTGCCGGCTTCCGTGAAGCCGGTATGGAAGGATTCGAGCGCGAACGTGAGCTCATCCAAATCGCCAAAGAGTACAATCTGCGCTTGATCGGCCCGAACTGCCTGGGCGTTATCGACACTTTCACGCCACTCAATGCATCCTTTTCTGCTGGAACACCGCCTTCTGGCCCAATGGCTTTCATGTCCCAGTCGGGAGCGCTTGGCACTGCGGTACTGGATATCGCCTTGGCGGGCCGGCTGGGGCTCTCAAAGTTCGTCAGCCTGGGAAATAAAGCCGATGTTAGCGAAATCGATCTCCTGCAAGCCTGGAAAGACGATGAGCACACCCGCGTCATTTTGATCTACACTGAAGGCATGCCTAACGGGGAAGAGTTTATCCGCGTCGCCCGCCAAATCACCCCCAAAAAACCGGTCATCGCCATCAAGTCTGGTGTCACCCAATCCGGTTCTCGAGCGGTCTCATCGCACACCGGCTCGCTAGCCGGCTCGGAGCAAGCCTATCAGGCAGCTTTTAACCAGGCGGGTATCTTGCGCGCCGAATCCATGCAAGCCCTGTTCGACATGGCCTTAGCGATCGGCTACCAGCCTGAACTTAGGGGCAATCGTATTGCGATCATAACCAACGCGGGTGGCCCAGGCATTTTAGCTACCGATGCCCTCGAGCGCGCTGGTCTGAGCATGGCGCGTTTCGAAATCGAAACCATCCATGCTTTGGAACAATACTTGCCGGATGCAGCCAGCGCGGCGAACCCCGTAGATGTGTTGGGCGATGCGCGAGCTGACCGCTATCAATTTGCCATGGAAAAAGTTATCGCTGACCCAAACACCGATGGTCTTATGATAGTGCTCACTCCACAGGCAATGACAGATATCGAGGCCACCGCCGAAGCCATAGGTGCGCTCGCTGATGCGACGGATAAACCTATCCTGGCATGTTTTATGGGAGAGGCGCGCGTGGATAAAGGCATTGAAATCCTCAATCGCTTCGGCGTTCCAAATTATCCCTTCCCCGAGCGGGCAGCGGACGCTTTTCGCGCGATGGCCAAATATCAGGAGATCAAAAGCAGGCAGACCAGCCAAACTCAACCCATTGAAGCAGATATCAAGCAGGTCCAAACGGTGATCACCCGAGTCCGCTCGGAGAAGCGCACAACGATCGGTGATTCCGAGGCGCGTGACATCCTGCAAGCATATGGCTTGCACATCCCGCGCTCAGAGATTGCCTCTTCACCTGAACGCGCTATTGAAATTGCCAGCCAGATCGGCTACCCTGTAGTGCTCAAAATCGCTTCACCAGATATCCTGCATAAGACCGACGTGGGCGGCGTAAAGGTTGGTCTGCAAAACGCTGAAGCTGTTCGGGATGCCTTTGAGTTGATGGTCTACCGAGCCCAGCGCTACATACCCGAGGCGCGGATTTGGGGATGCCTGGTACAAGAGATGGCCCCAGCGGGTGGACTGGAAGTTCTGGTGGGCATGAACCGAGATCCACAGTTCGGTCCGCTGGTCACCTTCGGCTTGGGTGGCATCTACGTAGAAATCCTTAAAGATGTGACTTTTCGCATTGCCCCCTTCTCTCGAGAGGAGGCTGAGGCGATGATCGGCGAGATTCGTGCCCACGCCCTCCTGGATGGTGTGCGCGGCAAACCGCCCATGGATAAAGAAGCCATCCTAGATACAATCATGCGCATTGGGCAACTTGTGCAAGATTTCCCCGAGATTGCCGAGTTAGACATCAATCCATTAATGGTGTATCCACATGGTCAGGGAGCCATTGCTATTGATATGCGACTTGTGCTTCAAGATTCTCACAAGGAAGCCTCGCAAACCCCAACCTCCCCCCTACCCACCCCTCTTAGAAAAGAGGCGTGAAATTGGCGAAGGCGACCTCATATACTCATGCTGATAGGAAGATCCTATGAAATCACTCTATATCACCTCGGTCGAACGCTATTCAGGTAAGACAGCCACTTGCTTGGCACTAGGTAAGAAGCTCCAATCAGACGGATATAAGGTCGGCTATTTAAAACCCTTCAGTCTGCAACCCTGGCGAGTAAGCGGTCATGTAGCTGACGAAGACGCCGCATTCGTAATCGAGGCTTTAGGCCTTGAAGCACAACCCTGGGAGCTCTCTCCAGTGGTAGTAACGAGCGAGGCGTTAAGGCAACGACTTCACCAGCCTCAACCGGAAGATCTTCTCGACCGCGTCAAAGCTGTTGCGCAATCCATTGGCGCAAACGTCGACATGCTTCTCGTTGAAGGGGGTGCTAGCCTGCGGGAAGGATACATCTTTGACCTTTCAACCCCGCGGGTGGCTGAGGCGCTGGGCAGTCCGGTATTAGTGTTAATCAAATACCAGGATCCAGTGCGCTTGATGGATGACGCTCTTACAGCGACCTTCCGTCTGGGAAAGTTGCTGGTTGGGGCGATTATCAACCGCGTTCCAGACGAAGCCAGGCAGTTTGTCACTCAGGACGCAGTACCTGCCCTCGAGAGACTTGGCGTGCCGGTCTTCGGGGTTTTACCCGAGCGACGTGGCCTGGAAGCATTGACAGTTGAGGAACTTATCGAGGTTTTGAACCCTCAAGTGCTGGCTGCTGGATCTGATCCTCAAGCATTGGTCGAGACATTAACCGTGGGGGCAATGACCGCTGATGCCGCCTTGAGCCGCTTCCGCAGACAAATGAATAAAGCGGTCATCACTGGCGGTGATCGTACCGACATCCAACTGGCCGCCCTGGAGACATCCACCACGTGTCTGATATTGACCGGCAACCTGCAACCCAGCCCGTTAATCGTCAAGCAAGCCGAAGAGTTCGGCGTAGCGGTTTTACTGGTACCCACCAACACTATGGAGACAATCGAGGCGATTGAGAAAGTATTTGGTAAAACTCACCTAGCTCAGCCATCCAAGCTGGAGCATTTCCAGGAGCTGGTGGCAGCCAATGTAGACATGGCTAGGCTTTATAAAGCAATTGGCTTGACCTAGAGAATTAATTTCCTCTCGAACAATGTTGCGTCGCAGTGACCCTCGCTGGGCATATGTTCTGGTAAACCTTGCCACGCTACTCTGGGCAAGCAATATTGTTCTCGGACGGTTTCTCCGTCATGAGATTGGCCCCCTCTCTCTCTCCGCGGCCCGCTTCAGTGTCGCCGGGGTGATTTTTCTCCTCCTGCTAAGAAAGACACAAAAAAATCAGGCTCTTATTGACCAGCCGCTGGGCTCAAATCCACGCCAGCCACCCCGGATGGAATGGCTCCTATACCTTGGGATGAGTTTAGTTGGTGTATTCGGTTTTACGACTTTGCTTTACTTCGCCTTGCGCTATACCACCGCCAGCCACGCAGCACTGATCAATGCAGCTACCCCATTGGTTACAGCAGTATTGGCAGCAGTATTTTTAAAAGAGCAATTTACCCGTCCCCTCATCGTCGGGAGCATATTATCCCTAGCTGGCGTAGGTTTAGTCATTGGAGTTGGGACAACCAATATCGCTGGATCTCCACAAGCCTTGTTTGGTGACTTGCTCTGTCTGGTGGCAGCTGTACTCTGGGGTATCTATTCAATCTTAGGCCGGCTGGCGACAAAAACCAAATCCAGCCTGCAGGTTACAGCATTTTCCATCTGGTTCGCCTTGCCTTTGCTCTATCTGGCTGCCGGAGTTGAATGGCAAACAACACCTCCTTCACTGACCTCTCCTGTACTACTCGCAGCCGTGTATATCGGCGTCTTTCCATCTGTGATCGCTTTTTCCGCCTGGAACGAGGGGGTGCGCATGGCAGGGCCAAATCAAGCCATGGCGTTTTATAACATGCTCCCCGTATATGGCACGCTGCTCGGGGTATTGCTCCTGGGAGAGTCTCTGAGTTGGAATGCCCTGTTCGGCGGCATACTGGTCATTGCCGGGGGCATCATGATCGCAAGATTGCGCTAGCATCTTCCACACCTGCACTAGGAGCAAGCTACTCTGTGTCGAAGCAATCCCGACTCTTATACAGCCAGCTCGCGGAATGGTTTCATCTGCTCACCCGCCCAGAGGATTACGCCGAGGAAGCCGAATTCTACCGGCGCACCATCCTGTCTGCCTCCCCTCTGCCGCCGAACACACTTCTTGAGCTTGGAAGTGGGGGCGGCAATAATGCATCCCACTTGAAGGCTCACTTCCAGCTCACTTTGGTGGATATATCTCCACACATGCTCTCTATAAGCCGCTCGATTAACCCCGAATGTGAGCATATCCTGGGTGACATGCGGACAATCAGGCTCAGCCGCGTCTACGATGCGGTCTTCATCCATGACGCGATCAGTTATCTCACCACGCTCAGCGACCTCGAACAGGCTATCCAAACTGCATGGATCCACTGTCGGACTGGAGGTGTGGCGCTCTTCGCACCTGATTTCACTCGAGAGACGTTTCAAGCAGGCACAAGCCACGGCGGCTATGACGCCGCCATGAGGGGGATGCGATATCTTGAGTGGAGGTGGGATCCAGACCCGTCTGATGCAACCTATGTGGTGGATTTCGCCTACCTATTACGGGATGAATCAGGCGATGTGCGGGTTGAGGCGGACCGCCACCATATGGGACTTTTTAGCCGATTGGAGTGGCTGGAGACGATCCATCAGGCTGGTTTTGAGGCAAGCGCGATACCCTTTGAACACAGTGAAATCGAAGCCGGTAGCAGCGAGATATTCGTGGGGGTCAAGCCAACTGAACGATAACCCAGCTATGATGCACTCGTAGCACAATCGAGATCGCCGCCCTTCAGCAACCACTCGCTAGGGAATATGATAGAACGAGCAATTAGATTAGTCCCCCGATAAATATTTTTCCATCTAATATCTCGAAGCAATAAATTCATATCCGGCTGCTCATTTGTAGTAATGGACAACCGTTTAATTGCCGTTTTGTTTGTAACGTTTAGTATTTACAAAACGTTTCTAAAGTTTTATACTTAATTCCATCATCTCACTCTGCGAGTATTGACTATGAGCCAACCTTTTGAAGAAATGCATTTTATCGAGGATATTGGTCTGTTCTTTGAACAGATGGGCATGCCGCGCATGGCTGGGCGCATCTTAGGCGTGTTGCTGATCTCAGATCCACCAGCACAGTCCATCACAGACCTGTCCGAAAAATTAAAAGCCAGCAAGAGCTCCATCAGCATTATGGCGCGCTTGCTGGTGGAAAACGGCCTGATCGAGCGCGTCGCTTCGCGTGTACCGCGCCGCGATTACTACCGCTTTAAGCCCGGTGGCTGGATTTTGTATATGGAACAGTGGCTGGGGTTAATGGCGGCCTTGCATCAGATCACCGAACGAGGCTTAGCTTTGATAGATGAAAAACCTCCAGAATTGAAGGAACGTTTACAAGAAGCCCACGACTTGTTTTCTTTCATCGAGGAAGAATTCCCTGCGCTGCTCGAAGCATTACAAAAAAAGCGCGCCTCAGAATAATCATGCTTTCATCACAATAATCGAGGGGATCATCATGACTTTGCTCACCAATACCCAAGCGACTAGAAACGCGCAATCTGAAGAAATCCACCAGCACGAAGTATTTACCGGCCTGACCAGCGCCGAGGTGCTTAAACAGAGGGACATCTATGGCAAAAACGTTCTGCCCGCTGAGGAGAAAACCTCAGCGTGGACGATTTTTATAAACCAGCTCAAGAGCCCGCTGGTATATATCATATTATTTGCAGCAACGGTCTCCCTCATCGTCGGTGAGTACGGCGATTTCGGTATCATCATGGCTGTCGTCGTTGTGGATGCTGTTCTCGGGTTTTTCCAGGAATATCAGGCAAAGAAAACCTATACCGCTTTAAAAAGCTTGATCAAACCCACCACTACCGTAATCCGTGACGGGCAACGCCAAGAAGTGGAAGTGCACGAGTTGGTACCAAACGACCTGGTTCTCCTCAACGCAGGTGAGCACGTCCCAGGCGATGGGTTTCTCCTGGAGAGCGCAAAAATATCCGTTGACGAAGCAATATTAACCGGCGAGAGCGAACCGGTGAATAAGACAGCCACCTCATCTGCGGATGTTTCTGCTGAATCGCTAGCTACGGATGACAACCGCTTAGCTATGGGGACTACGGTTTTGACTGGCCGTGGATTGATGCGCGTGACTGGCACAGGTTCAAACACCGAGTTAGGGAAGATTGCGACCAGCCTCCAGGAGCACGTAGAAGAGGAAACACCACTACAGGTGCGGTTAAAGGTATTCAGTAAAACACTGACGCGCATCGTGGCTCTCTTCACGATTGCTATCTTGGTCTCGGGCTTATTGCTCGGGCGCGGCTTTCTGGATATGCTGCGCACATCGATTATCCTGGCTATCGCCGCAGTTCCCGAAGGCCTGCTCATCGCTGTCACAGTCATTCTGGTGCTGGGCATGCGTAAAATTCTCAAACGCAATGGCCTGGTCAAGAAATTACTTGCAGTTGAAACCCTGGGGTCAGTGACCACAATTTGCACTGACAAGACTGGCACGCTGACAGAAGGACGCATGCGCGTAACTCGAACTGATTTAGCCGATCCCCAGCGCGCTCTCGAGACAATGATCCTGTGCAACAACCTGGAAGGTCCAGTTGATATTGCATTGTGGGAGTACGCAAAAGATCAAAATCAGGCCGATCCACAAGATCTTGTGAACACATCTGAACGGCTGGCAGAAGAGCTTTTCAGCAGCGAAACAAAGTACATGAGCACGTACACTCGCTTGAACGGTGAGCGCAACGACTATCTAAAGGGGGCCCCAGAGATTGTGCTGGAAATGTGCCCCATTTCGGAGATCGATAAAAACCAAATATTGGCCCGAGTCGACGCGTGGGCCAGTGAAGGGCTGCGCCTGCTCGGTCTAGCGTACCGACCTCATAAAAACTTAGAAGATCATAGCGACTATAACTGGGTGGGGCTGCTGGCAATGGAAGACCCAATTCGGGATGAGGTCATTGAAGCTGTCCGCATCGCGCATAAAGCGGGCATCAAAATCAAGATGATCACCGGCGATTACCGTCGCACAGCTGAGCGCATCGGGCGAAGTATTGAGTTGTTGAACGGGGATGAAGAAATCCTGGAAGGTGGGAGCTTAGCCGCAATCTCCGACGAGGAACTCTCTAAGCGGGTAGAAAAGATATCTATCTTCGCCCGCATACGGCCCAATGATAAATTGCGAATTATCAAAGCCTTGCAAGCCAATGGCGAGATCACCGCTATGATCGGCGATGGGGTCAACGATGCCCCAGCACTCAAACGGGCGAACATTGGTGTCGTGGTGGGCAGCGCGACGGATGTCGCCAAGGAAACCGCTGATCTGATCCTGATGGACAACAACTTCCGCACTATTGTAGCAGCCGTGGAAGAAGGCAGGATAATTTTCGAGAATATTCGCAAAGTAGTAGCCTACACCCTTTCCAACTCATTTGCCGAGGTGTTGACTATCTTTATCGCGATGATGTTACGCTGGCCGGCGCCACTGGCGGTAGCTCAAATCCTTTGGATCCACTTGATTTGCGATGGGCCATCGGATATAGTGCTGGGCTTCGAACCCAAAGAAGATGGCATTATGGACAAGAAGCCTATGTCGATTAAAGAACCTATCTTGACCCCGTTGGGTATGTCCCTCATCGCGGTGATCAGCATTGCGAGTACAGTAACCGCTTTGCTCCTTTTCGATCACTTTTTCCAGATGCACAACAATCCAGTGGAGGGACGCAGTATCATCTTTGCCAGCTTCGCGGTCAACTCAATGATCTATATCTTTGCTTATCGCAGCATGCACCAGTCGATATTCCGCATGCGCCCCCTGATCGAAAATAAGCCCTTAATCTGGGCAGTGGCGGCAGGCCTGTTGATGGCCGTGCTGCCTTTCCTGGTGCCCTCCTTGCAACGCCTGCTGGGTATTGTCCCACTAAGCCTGAGTGAGTGGGCGCTTGTTGCGGGTGTAGCACTCGGCCTCCTTCTGATCGTTGAATTGGGCAAGTGGATCAGCAACTATTTCTACAACCAGTCCGAATCCAGGGAGATGCGGGGTAACCAGCCTGTTGGAGTGCAAAGATAGTTGATTTGCTGAGATACGAGCGCTGAAATGAGTGCTTTTCTCTGATCAGCATATATTTGATTATTCCAGACCAATAGTGGTGGAGGTTCTAAAACATGAATGTCTCCGAAGCCATCCGCATGAAGCGCGCTGTTCGCCAGTTTCAGGAGAAAGCTTTGCCCGAAGAGGCCATCCTGGCTATACTGAACGCGGGTCGCCGCTCGCAATCATCCAAGAACACCCAACCCTGGCATTTTATCGCCATACGCGATAAAGCCACACTCAAAGCACTCTCGGAATATGGTACCTGGGCTGGTCACCTGTCTGGCGCGCCGCTGGGTGTGGCGATTCTGCATTCTGATCCCAACCAACGCTTTCAAATCCTTTTTGATATCGGACAGTGCGCGGCCTACATGCAGTTAGCTGCCTGGGAGATGGGAATCGGCTCTTGCCTGGCGAGCATCTACGAACCGGAGAAAGCACGTGACTTGCTTGGTTTCCCGGAGGATCTACACATGCGCATCGGCATCTCGTTTGGCTATCCACTTGATCCCCAGGATATGAGCAGACTGCCACAAAAAGGGGGCAGGCGTTCACCAAGCGAAATTTATCATTGGGAGAAATGGTAGCTCGCCTTAACCAAGAGTGGTCGAACCTTGGTTAACAACTAAATTGTGCCTCCGAACAAGCAGCTTACACCATGTCTCCTAGACAGCAAGACATAATCTCCAGATTTGCACAACTCCCGAAATAAATAGGGCAATCGCATTTGGGCGATTTCCCACCACTGAGGAGAGAAAATGGGGTGTTTTGGTGGGGGCATACCCCTCAGGGCATATGCAATTGCCCTGCGAAATAAATAATCCGCCATATTAATCGCGATACAATAGCGATTATGAAGGTCTTTTACTCAGACCGATTCGCAGTTCCCTTGCCGGAGGGGCACCGCTTCCCCATGCCCAAGTACACTCTGTTGCGGCAACGAGCGTTTGAGTCAGGTTTGCTGCATCCAGACGAATTTATAGAAGCCGAACCAGCCTCAGATATCCAACTCCTGCGCGTGCACACGGCTGAGTACCTGGAAAAAGTCAAAGTCGGGTTGCTGAGCGAAAGGGAAATTCGCCGAATTGGTCTGCCATGGTCTCCGCAATTATTTGAGCGCTCGCGGCGCAGCGTAGGCTGCACCATCGAGGCTTGCCGGGTAGCATTACAGGAAGGCCTGGCTGCCAACCTGGCAGGGGGCACTCACCATGCCTATCCGGACCACGGTGAGGGCTTTTGCGTTTTCAACGATGTCGCCGTGGCGGTGCGCGCCATGCAAGCAGAGGATCATGCTAGCCGCATGATGATCCTGGATTGCGATGTCCACCAGGGCAACGGAACGGCTGCTATCTTCGCTGGCGATCCCACGGTTTTCACGTTTTCCATTCATGGTGAGAAAAATTTCCCGTATCACAAAGAACGCTCCGACCTGGATATTGCCATGCCGGATGGAACCAGTGATCAAGTCTATTTGGAAGCCTTGCAAGATGGGTTGCGACGCTGTTTAGAAGCCTTCCAGGCAGATTTGGCGATTTACCTCGCCGGCGCGGACCCATACATCCATGACCGCCTGGGGCGTCTCTCCCTGAGCAAAACCGGTCTTGTAGAGCGTGACCGCACGGTTCTCGCCGCCTGCCACCAATTTGGGTTGCCGGTAGCGATCACCATGGCAGGCGGATATGCCAAGGATATTCATGATGTCGCGGATATCCACATGAATACACTCATAATTGCTCAACAGTTTTTTCAGAATGGGAAACAATCCAATTAATATTATGGAGTAACCTTACATGACCATCTATAACGACCAGCTCAGCCAATACACAACCAACCTGTTCGCCATCCATGACAAAGGCCTCCAGCGCGCTTGGGATGAGACCCCTCGTAAAGGGCTGCCTGCCATCAGCATCAAGCCAGAGGAGGGGCGGTTCCTGCAATTCCTGACGCGGGCTTGCGGCGCAAAAAAAGCCCTGGAAATTGGCACGCTAGGCGGTTACAGCGGCATTTGGATCGCTCGCGGCCTTGTCCCTGGCGGGAAACTGATCACGCTCGAGTTGGAATCCCGCCATGCCGAAATAGCCCGCGAGCACTTCGAATTCGCGGGGGTCGGCGAATCGATCGAAATACGTTTAGGCGACGCCCACCATGCCCTGGAGCAATTGTCGTCAGAGGCACCATTCGATTTTGTCTTTATCGATGCGGAGAAAACTGGTTATCCAAAATACTTAGCCTGGGCATTGGAGCACACACGGGTAGGAGGCATCATAGCCGCCCACAACGCATACAGAAAGGGAAGTGTAGCTGGGCTTGCTGAACCGGACGCGTACACTGAAACTATGCGCGAGTTTAATATCAGCATCGCCACTAACCCACGCTTGATGAGTACCATCTATCCAGCCGGAGACGGCACACTGGTCTCGGTCAAGGTTGCCTGAGTGCAACTTTTATTCTTCACCTGCGTAAATGGATATGTAAGGTTTACAGGAGGTAATATGATGACTACTCGACAAGCATTACGTCGTTCGCGCAGCAATCGTGTTTTTATGGGCGTGTGTGGTGGGCTGGCGGAGTTCTTCGGGATAAGCGCATTCTGGTTCCGGCTTGCGTTTATCATCGCCCTTATCCCTGGCGGCGTCCCGGGAATTTTGATCTACCTCTTGCTGTGGCTGATCATCCCCAGCGAATAATCTTGAAAGTATCTCGAAATAAGGTGAGGAGATCTCATATAACCAAACCAATTTAGAGATGTGTATTTGCTTAATTGCAGGATTGGGTTTGTGTGGCAGCTGAAATGCGTCCACGCAAACCCCTTTTATTTTCGGAACAACCTTTTTCCTCATTGAGGAAATGTGACATGACGTTTGTCACTTGAATCAAGTTTATTTTTCTGCTATTGTCAAAAAGTCCAAATTGATAAATTCGACTTTGAGCAATTTCATTGCTCTCTTTAGTATTTAAGTTTTCATCCCAACTTGGTTAAATAGATAAAATAAATTTCAGAATGCCCCTTGAAAAGGAGGTACAAAGGCGACATAGATTACGATATAGCTTGATTTATCGCACAGAATTTCCATTCACCATTCTCAAAAGGAGGCAGATATGGCACTCGGAGGGTATGCAGATAAAGTAGCTCACATTGATTTAACCAAAGGGCAGGTCACGTACGACGCAATCCCCGAAGACTGGAAGCTTAAGTACATCGGGGGGCGAGGTGTGGGCGTGAAGTACGTCTTTGACAATGGCCCTCAGGTAGATCCTCTTTCTCCCGATAACCTTTTAAGCTTTATGAATGGTCCACTGACGGGTACTGAGGTAAACCTCAGTGGGCGTATCGCCATCGTCACAAAGTCGCCGCTTACGGGCACCATCACCGACAGCCACCATGGAGGCTGGTCAGGCGCTCGTTTACGCTGGGCAGGCTTTGATGGTTTAAATTTCAAAGGAAAAGCTGAAAAACCAGTATATGTTTTTGTCAAGGCTGGTAAAGTTGAAATTCATGACGCTTCAGATGTCTGGGGGAAAGGCGTTCACGATACAGTCAAATACTTCAAGGATAAGTATGGAGAAAAAGACCTGAGTGTCATCACCATTGGTCAGGCTGGCGAGAAACTCTCGCGGTTTGCATGCTGGGTGAATGAAAACGATCGAGCCAGCGGTCGTGGGGGCACAGGCTGCGTGGGAGGCAGCAAGAACCTCAAAGCTGTCGTCATCAAAGCAACCAAGAAGATGCCAAAAGCGGTTGACCGCGAGCTCTGGAAAGAGGCTCATGCAAACGCCTTGGCTCAACTAAAGGATCCCAAGTATATCACATCACCGCGCAAGGGTGGTTTGTCGACCCTCGGCACAAACGTGCTTATGAATATGGTCAATGTGATCGGCGCCATGCCAACCAAGAACTCCCAGCTGACCTATTTTGAGGATCATGAGTTGATCAGTGGCGAGTATGTACGCGATAATATCCTGGTAAACAATCCCACCTGCCATGCTTGCCCGGTGGCTTGCAAGAAAGAAGTAATAATCAAGGATGGGCCTTACGCCGGCTTGCAGATGGAAAGTGTCGAATATGAGTCTGCATGGGCATTAGGCGCGAACTGCGACAATTCCGATGTTGCCAGCGTCGCCAAATTGATTGACCAGTGCAATGATTACGGTTTCGATACCATCGAGATGGGTAATGTGCTCTCGGTCTACATGGAAGCCAGCGAGAAAGGCTATACCAATGGAGCGGGTGGATTGAAATGGGGAGACCATCCCGCCATGGTAGAAACAGTCCGTAAGATAGCCTCACGGGAGGGTATTGGTAATGTCCTGGCTGAGGGTGCGGAACGAGCGGCGAAGACATTCGGGCATCCAGAAATAGCCATGACCGTCAAAGGTATGGCAATCCCGGCGTATGACCCTCGCGGTATCAAGGGTATGGGCATCGGATTTGCGACGAGCAACCGGGGTGCCTGCCATCTGCGCGGTTACACCCCGGCTGCCGAAGTGGTCGCCAATGTACTTGGTTCAACAGATCTGACCGACCCGCTGGAGTGGAAAGGCAAGGGGCAACTCACAGTGATCTTTCAAAATGTCCACACCATGACAGATTGTTTGGATATTTGCAAGTTCGCTACCTTCGCTGAACCCTTGGATTCGTTTGCCGCCCAATACACAGCTATCACAGGCGTGCCAGCCGATGCCGGCATGCTTCTCAAAGCGGGCGAACGCGTGTATAACCTGGAGCGCTACTATAACAACCTAATAGGATTCGTAGAAGGCTCCGACTACCTGCCCGAGCGCTTTCTGAAAGAACCTTCCACAGGCCCTGGCTCGAAGGGACATGTTTGCGAGTTGCCTGAGATGTTGGAAGAATACTACGAAGCGCGCGGCTGGAGAAACGGTGTTGTCACCGAAGAGAAGCTCAAGGAGTTAGAGCTCATTTAGCCGT
>DATCYX010000525.1:0-3592 GCA_036526235.1 Anaerolineales bacterium
CGTAACAGTTGACCAGATCATGAGGTACGCAATCCTCAATTTCGAACTCCAGTGTGGCATGGGTGATGTTAAATAAGCTTTCCAGGTGATGTTTAATCTTGCGTTTGATATTGGTCATATTTTCCAATCTGGTCTGATCAATGACGATGTGCGCTTCTAAATTTGATTGCGTCTCGTCTAATTGCCAAACATGCAGATGATGAACGTCTAGTACGTCTTCGACAGATTTAACCGAGGCAATGATATCGTCGATATCGATCCCCTCTGGCACCCCCTGCATCAAGATGTTGATTGTCTGCCTGAGCAGCTGAGTACTGTGAATGAGCAGATAGGCAGAGATGAACAACGTCAGTAGAGTATCTGCCAAATAAAGTTGGTAGCGGATGATCAAAAAGCCTGCGACCACCACACCCACTGATGAGAAGGCATCCCCCATAATATGGATAAAGGCGCTACGGATATTTAAGTTGTTCTTAGATTGGCGGTAGAGAAGAGCGGCGGTTGCTAGATTTGCGAGCAGGCCGATTATCGCCACAACCAGCATGACTGACCCGAGAATAGGGCGAGGGTTGAAGTAGCGATCCAGAGCTTCTTTTATCAAGTAAACAGCGATCAGCACCAAGGTGATCAGGTTGATCAGCGCCCCAATGATTTGGGCGCGACGGTAGCCAAAAGTATTCTTGCGATCTGCTCCGCGCGTAGAGATCTTAAATGCGACCAGGCTAATACCCAGCGAAGCTGTATCGCTAAAATTGTGCAAAGCGTCAGAGAGAAGAGAAAGGCTGCCTGAATACACCCCGCCAATGATTTCCGCCAGGGTGATGGCCAGGTTGAGCAGGATGGATAGCCCCAGCCGCTTCGTACCCTCCTTGTTATTTATGTCGCCGTTCTGGTTGGTTCGGGTGTGAATTCGTGACATCAACTCTCCTGTGAACTACATAGATTATAATGCATTCGTGGTCTTAAGGAATTTACAGGATATTGACATAAATTATCTCCCAGCTTCATTATTTGGGTATCCTGTCTTAAGATAAGGGCGTTGAGCGTACACATTCGATTGATAAAAGGTGGATATGGGTGGGCGAAATCCCCAAAACCCAAAAACGCCTCTTTTAATGTGTAATTTCTGATTTGTTCACAATTGTTGTGAATGTTCGTTCCGCAGGAGGGTTTCATGCGCACAGTGGAGATTATTGCCAAAAAGCGGGATGGGGGAGAATTGAGCCGCAATGAGATTAATTTCTTTATCCAAGGCTACACGCGCGGCGATATCCCCGATTATCAGGCGGCTGCTCTGGCTATGGCAATTCTTCTCAGGGGCATGACCCCACAGGAAACTGCCGACCTGACAATGGCGATGGCCAATTCTGGCGAGATACTCGACCTGACCGGGGTTGTGCCTATCGCTGTGGATAAACACTCTACGGGGGGAGTGGGTGATAAGACTACCTTGGTGGTGGAGCCCCTGGTAGCAGCCTGCGGTCTGGCGGTAGGCAAAATGTCGGGTCGCGGCCTGTCTTTTAGCGGCGGTACACTCGATAAAATGGAGTCTATACCGGGCTACCGCACGGACCTGAGCACTGAGGAGTTTATCCAGCAGTTGAAGAGCGTTGGTTTGGTGCTCACCGGCCAGACCGCAGACCTGGCTCCTGCGGATGGTAAGCTCTACGCGCTGCGTGACGTGACCGCTACCGTTCAGTCATTGCCACTCATTGCGTCATCCATAATGAGCAAGAAAATCGCCGCGGGAGCGCAGGCTATTGTATTGGATGTTAAGGTGGGGCTGGGAGCTTTCGTGCAAAACCTGGACGAAGGGCGGCAATTGGCCGAGGCGATGGTATCAATCGCCCGCTTTATTGGGCGGAGGGCGGTCGCGCTGCTCTCGGACATGAACCAGCCTTTGGGAAATGCCGTGGGGAACGCATTGGAATTGAAAGAAGCCATCCAGACCTTGCATGGTAGCGGACCAGCCGACTTCCTTGAGCACTGCCTGGAGGTTGCTGGATACATGCTGGCAATTGGAGGAAAAGCAGCGGATCAGAATGAAGGAATGCAGCTAGCCCATGCTGCGCTGGATGATGGCCGAGGTTGGGAATTCTTCAAAAGATTAGTGGCTGCACAAGGTGGCGATGTTGCTGTAATAGAAAATCCAGACCGGTTGCCAAAGGCTCGCTTTGTAAAAGAAGTGGCTTCGCCGCGTTCCGGCTATCTCAGTGAGATTCACGCCCGGATTGTGGGGGAGACGGTCGTATCGTTGGGTGGCGGAAGAGCAAAAAAGGGTGACCCGATCGATCATGCCGTAGGCGCGATCATTCATCATAAAGTTGGAGACCATGTGGAAGCAGGGGAACCGCTTTTCACCATTCACGCCAATGATCAAGCACGCCTTGAGGACGCTCATCAGCGTTTGCTGCAGGCGCATTCTTGGAGTGATAGTCCGGTCGAACCGTTACCTTTATTTTATGGTGTAGTTCAGGAATAAAGGCGCGACGCTAATATGGGGAAAAGCTCTATGGTAGGGGTGTTAGGTGCCTTTTCTATTCCCTTTCCCCCATGCTATCCAATAACACCTGCGGTTTGCGCGCGTAAAACTCCAATGGTGTCTTCCCTTCGGTTAGCGCCAGCAGGGTTTCATTCAAGGTATGGTTTACGGGCGTCGGCACGCCTAGCCGCTTGCCAAAACGGGCAACAGCGCCGTTGAGAAAGTCCACCTCGCTTTTACCGCGCCCGCTGTGTAGATCGATGTGAAAAGACGGCATCTTTGCACCGCGCCCCTTGCCAACACTGCGTTGCATCAAAGGCTTGGAGAGAAAAATCGGTAGTCGGGTACCTAAAGCCAGCAACCGTACAGGCGTTCCAGGCAAGTTTACAACACGCAAATTCTGGGCATCCATTACCCGCAGCGCCTCAACTAACTGATCTATCTCCAGCCGGTATAAACCCGGGTGTGCGAAAACTTCAGCGGGGGTCATATCCAAGATGGCCGAGGTGGCATTTGCCAGAAGGTTGGTGAGCAGTTTGGACCACTTCATCTCTGCAGAGGATGTGTAAACCTGTGCATTCAATCCAGCCTCGTTCAAGATATAGACCAACCGTCTGGAGATTGGGTGCCCCAGCGCGACCCCAATGCCGCGCAGCCGCTCCAAGATAATCTCGCCGATATTGCGGCGACTTACGGCGCTTGTCACTGTCCCGGCGATCACGCGATCAGGCCCCAAGGCATTTGCCAGGGCGACTTCATTCTCTACCCCGTTTTGCAAGCAAAGAAAGGTGGGCAGGTCGCTCAGGAAGGGTTGTAAACTTTCTATCACAGGCTGGGTGTCGAAAGATTTAAGGGCAAATATAGCAAGATCGTATGGTCCTAGTTTAAGTGCCTCTTCCAAGGATCGCACACAGTAGAAGTAGGAAGGTGGAAGGACAATGTTGGGGTGGAGATCGGTAATGGATGGTTGGGTATCGACGGGCGCAGGCTTTCGCCGGGCAGCCGACAGATCAAGGTACAGGCCGCGACGCGTGATCTCCTCGACGGCTTGGGGCTGCTCGATAAAGGTGATACGGTCGCCGCGTAAAATCAAGCTACCGCCGATATACG
>DATCYX010000526.1:0-5801 GCA_036526235.1 Anaerolineales bacterium
ATGCTCCAAATCAAGCCCAGCCCGGCCAGGTATAAGGTGTACTTTCCCCACGCTGTGGTCAAAAACGCCCATGAGAAGCCACTAAACAATGCTTGTTCACCGCCTTGCCAAATGACTGCCTTAGGGATGATAAATGTGCTCAATGCTGAGGGGAGCCAGGGCAGGAGGAGGATTGTGCTGACAAGTGTTATCAGTGCAATACCCATGATTTCCCGCAAGCTGATCCTGCTCACTTCGCGTAGCCACGAATCCCCTTTGTTTGTTTTATAGTTTTGGATTATCTCCTCAACTGAGCGACTGATGTAATCTGCAAGCAACAAGCAGCCCAGGAATACCACCACCCGGTAATGGGTCAAAAACAATCCAGCGCTCGCCACAGCGGCAAGCAGGAGTGGCTTCCAGACGATTTTGTTCACGTAAAATGCGGATGACATCTTGACAAGGGAAAACGATACCGGCAATATTAATAATCCCGCTAATTGCGTATAGCGTCCCCAACTAGCGTAATAGGCGGGCATCGGCGTGAAATATGCGGTTATCATGGCAGCCAGCAAGCCTGCAATGCGGTCTTGTGTCAATGATTTGGTGAACAGGTATACGGCAATCACGCTCAGGGCATTCAGCACCTGGCCAAACAATTTCATTGCATCGAGAGCATTTAGGTTGGTAAGCCACTGAAAACTTGCCAATAGGCTATGGAAACCAGGATGATAGCCTGCATTATCTATATCTATGTAGGGAGCGTAGTTATCCGGATACCCTCCTTGTTCCATGATGATCCGTGTGAGCAGGCTATGATGGACCGAATCCACCCAGGCTGGTGCAGCCAGATCGCGCACCATGATTAACCGAACTATTAAGGCAGTTGCGAAGATCACAAAAAGAATAACAACGTACCAATTTAATTTGGGTTTGTTGCCTTTATGCCGTATCAATTGCCAGATCATCAAAGCCAGCATCATGCCCGCGGCGAATAGCAGCCCCAACCTACCCCAGGGAAGCTTTATCGCTGATGTCCAAGCCATAAGCAATGGGATGAAAGCCATGCTGAGGCCTACTGCAATTGCCAGCCTGTCACTGGAGTCGGATTGTTCATTGACATTTATAGGGGAAAGGATGGCGTAGATTAACCAGCCGGGAAGAAGTAGTACGATTGCTAGCGGGAATATTAACCACCAGTGACCAGATGACGTGCGGATGTCACCCCAAAAAGCGCTCAAGTCATAATCATAGCTTGTCCGGAATGCGAAATCTCCTTCCAGCGTTTCTCCATCTCGGGTAGCGTTCCCATACGGGTAAGCATCCTCATCACGGCCAAGCACGTCAACGATTCCCGAAGTGGCTAACAGTGATAGATAATAGGCTTGCGCCGGCGGATCGGATTGTACGGGTAGATTGATCTGTATCGGGTTGGAGCGGGCTGCGTCGCGCAGGGGGATTGTCACGGCTGCCTGAGGTGTTTTTTCACCTGGAGCGTGGAATAATTGAACGATTAGCATCCCTTCGTCACTATTAGCACCCTCTCGAACGTTCAGCCATAAGAAAACACCATTCAGGCGAGCCCGGCGTGAGATAAAGGATTGACCAGCGCTGTGACCGCCTTCTAGAGTAGCAACGACAGCGCTGGTATGCTCTTGAGAGGTTTCTGGGTCTTTGAGGGTAACGCAGCTTGAGAGAGTGAGCAGGCTCAAAAAGCTGAAAAACAGAAGCAAAATTCTCTGACTCGATCTGGCTTTGATCGTCAACGCTGGCCTCTGTATTACGAGATTTCCTGCTCGCTATTTCCCATTTCCCACGATGGAGCGCAGGTAGGCTTCGATGAAGTTGTCAATGGCGCCGTTGAGCACAGCGGTCGTATTCCCGGTTTCGTAATCGGTGCGATGATCCTTAACCATCTGATAAGGGTGAAGCACGTATGAGCGGATCTGGCTGCCCCATTCTACTTTCTTGAATTCGCCGCGCAGCTCAGCCATTTGCTCTTCCTGTTCTCTTTGTTTTAATTCCAATAAGCGAGCGCGCAGTACGCGCATGGCGTTTTCTCGGTTTTGAGACTGGGAGCGTTCATTCTGGCAGGTGACTACGGTACCGGTGGGAATGTGGGTAATACGGATTGCAGTGGCATTTTTTTGCACATTTTGCCCGCCAGCGCTGGATGAGCGATATACGTCAATTCGTAAATCGTCAGAGTTTATCTCCACCTCGTCGTCACTCTCCACCTGCGGGAGGACCTCCACCAAGGCAAAGGAGGTATGCCTGCGGTGAGCAGCATCGAAGGGGGAGAGGCGAACCAGGCGGTGCACCCCCTTCTCGGCTTTAAGATAACCGAAAGCATAGCGCCCGTTAACAGCGATAGTAACACTCTTGATCCCGGCTTCTTCTCCCTCGCTAAAATCCAGAATCTCAGTCTCGTAGCTATTGTTCTCTGCCCAGCGCAAGTACATACGCTCTAACATCTCTGCCCAATCTTGCGAGTCGGTACCGCCAGCACCGGCATGAATGGCAAGCAGCGCGTCGCCACGGTCATGCCTGCCTGAAAGCATGGCGTAAAACTCGCGCCTTGAGATTTCGGTTTCAAGTGAGTCTGTTTCCGTTTCGAGCTCACTTCTCAGGTCTTCTTCTTCGAGCAGGGCTAGATCTAACGCGTCGTGTAGTCGCTGGCGCAGCGATTGCCAACCCTCGACTTCATCTCGAAGGGCAGACATTTGTTTCATCACGCGCTGCGCATTCTCTGGGTCATCCCAAAGATGCGGGTCTTCGGATTTTTTTTGAAGGGAATCTAACAGGGCTTCTTTTTGGGGTAAGTCAAAGACGCACCATGAGGTGCTGAAGTTTTTCCTGGCAGGTTTGCAGGCGTTCAATCAGGTCTTGCATACAATAATACTCCGATCGTAATTTTCCTTATTTTACATCATTTCGGCGAAGTTCGCAGGCTTCGAACTTGTGAAAGCTATTTTGATGTTGACGCAAAACCTTGACAACAAGTTCTTTTAGTATATAATCCACCCAACTGTAAATTAAAAGACGTTGAAGAGGAATAGTACGCCTCAACACGGCAGTCCAGAGAGCAGGGATCGGGTGAGAGCCCTGTCTGTACGCTGAAGCGGAATGGTCCTCGGAGTTGCCAGGTGAAAAGCATACTGCTTAATAGCCTGCGCCGGAACTGCCGCCGTTATCCAGGCATAGGTATAACTAGTAGCCATGTTAATCGGTTACTGGCGTACCGTAACGAGTGAGGCTGGCCTCCAGTTGATCAATCCCCGTCGCATCATCGACGGGTTTTTATTTCAACCAAAGGCTGCCTAACCGGGGTGGCACCACGGACATAGCGCGTTCGTCCCTTAGAGGGATGGGCGCGTTTTTTGTTCTTCATTTTCTACTCACTTTCCTAAGGAGGCAACCATGTCTACTCAAACCCGTTTTTTGCTCAATGAATCCGACCTACCAAAGTTCTGGTACAACGTTAACGCCGATATGCCTGTAGCCCCGGCTCCTGTCTTGCATCCCCAGACAATGGAACCAGTAACGCCTGATTTTCTGTCCGTGCTTTTCCCAATGGATTTAATCATGCAAGAGATAAGCGCTGAGCGATACATTGAAATTCCCGAAGAGGTGCGCGAGATTTATAAACTCTACCGACCAACACCTCTATTGCGCGCCCGCCGCTTGGAGAAGGCATTAGATACAACTGCGCATATATACTATAAATACGAAGGAGTATCCCCAGCGGGTAGCCACAAGCCAAATACAGCAATCGCACAAGCCTTCTACAATAAAATCGGAGGTACCAAAGCCTTGACGACTGAAACAGGCGCTGGGCAATGGGGCTCGGCATTGGCGCTGGCGTGCAATTTCTTTGATTTGGATTTAGAAGTCTATATGGTGAAAGTCTCTTACCATCAGAAACCGTATCGCAGGATCATGATGGAGACTTACGGCGCGCAGGTATATGCTAGCCCAACCGATCGCACGCAATACGGGCGCTCCATGTTGGAGCGAGATCCAGAGAGCCCCGGGTCTTTGGGCATGGCGATCTCTGAAGCGGTTGAGGCTGCCGCCACTTCAGGCGGAGTGAAGAAATACAGCCTGGGTTCGGTATTGAACCATGTCTTGATGCATCAGACCGTCATCGGCGAAGAGTCTCTTAAGCAGATGGATCTGGCAGGTGAATATCCCGATGTGGTGGTCGGCTGTGTTGGAGGCGGATCAAATTTCGCTGGTATCGCCTATCCCTTCTTGCGCCAGAACTTACTCGAAGGAAAACGCACCCGCTTATTAGCTGTTGAGCCCAATGCTGCGCCTTCGCTGACCAGAGGTTTGTATACATTTGATTACGGAGATACTGCCCGCATGGCCCCAATCGTCAAGATGCACACCTTGGGGCATGACTTTGTTCCAGCGCCAATTCATGCGGGTGGTTTGCGCTACCATGGTATGGCTCCCAGCTTATGCGCCTTATATGATGCCGGGTATATTCAAGCGAAAGCGGTACCCCAACTGGCTACATTCGAGGCAGCTTTGCTCTTTGCACGAAACGAAGGGATCATACCTGCTCCGGAGAGCGCGCACGCCATCCGGGCGGCTATCGATGAAGCTCTAGATGCCAAGGATAAAGGCGAGAAGCGCGTGATCTTATTTAACCTTTCGGGTCACGGTAACTTCGACCTTTCTGCTTATCAGGCATACCTGGGTGGTCAGCTGGAGGATTACGAGTATCCTACCGAGGCAATTCGAGCCTCGCTGAAGAAGCTGCCAGAGGTGGCTCTCCCAGCCTAGTTATCTATACGAGCGGTAAGTACACATTCCGAATCCTGGTCCCGCCTGATTGGGGCGGGACTGGGATATGGGAAAACCATAACGTAGCGAGACGCCTGGATCGGACTATTATTCAGTGGCTGCAATGGGGATTGTGAAATGGAAAGTTGTGCCCTTGGATAATTCGCTCTCGAACCAAATTTGCCCGCCTTGCATTTCCACCAGATGGCGGGTGATGTTCAAGCCTAAGCCGGTTCCAGGGGATTCACGAATATTCTCGTCCTCAGAGCGGAAAAACTTTTGAAATATCTGTTTCTGCTCTTTCGGTGAGATGCCGTAACCACTGTCCTGAACTGACACGCACACCACCTCTGGGAGGGCTGTTCCGTCCTGTAAATAATTTGTTCTCTCGGCGCTCAGAGTGATCACGCCACCCTGCGGGGTGTATTTGGTGGCGTTGCTCAAGAGATTCACTAGAATCTGGGTAATACGGTTATGGTCTCCCCATACTGCAGGCAGCCCTGATGCAATTTGCATCTTGAGGGTTTGCTCCTTTTCGTCAATCTGCCCCTGTTGGGTGCGGACGACTTCTTCAATCAACTCGGACAGGTCAATGGAACTGAATTCAAGTCGCATGCGGCCTGCTTCAATGCGCGAGATGTCAGCTAAATCGGAAACCAGGGTTGCCATACGATGGACATTTGAGCGGATCGTATTTAGAAAATTCGTCTGTACCTCGTTGATTGGACCTACAGCACCTTGAGCCAGTAAATCAGTGTAGCCCCGGATAGATGTCATTGGTGTCTTAAGCTCGTGTGAAACCAGGGAAACAAAGTCGCTCTTGGCGATATTGGCAGCTTGTAGATCGGCATAGAGTTGGGCGTTGGAGATGGCTATAGCGGCATGGTCGCTTAGACGCGAGAGAAAGGCGATGATTTCTTCTTGGTAAGCGTTGGTATGCTCACTTTCTAGGAGTATGATGCCGATCACATCGCTGGTTCTGCGGATTGGCACCACAACCTGGCTTTTTCCCCTAGACAATAAGATCA
>DATCYX010000527.1:0-2638 GCA_036526235.1 Anaerolineales bacterium
GGCTTTTTCCGATACCTCTGCAGTGGGGTGGATGCGAATTCCCATGAATACTCCCTGATGCATCAATGAGTAGTGAATTCTATGTTCACTCGTTCGAATTTTTGGTAAACTCTCACGTAGTATAACGCTAATTCATATCCATGTTACTTATAATATCGTCAGGTTTGAGGTATGCAGCCGATTTTGAGCATAGATTTATCCACAGGTAAAACGGGCGAGATAGAAATTCCACAAGAATGGCAGAGAGATTATATCGGTGGAGCATCTCTCGCCGCCCGCCTGCTTTACGATCATTTGACACCGGATCTCGATCCCCTTTCCGCTAGAGCGCCTTTGCTTTTCTTAAATGGACCATTATCGGGTACCGCTGGGCCTGCTGTGGGGCGTTTTGTGATATCTGCCCGCTCGCCTGCCACTGGGTTGTGGGGAGAATCGAACTGTGGTGGGTTTTGGGGTCCGGAGCTTCGAAAAACCGGCTATGATGGCTTGTGGATAACAGGGCGCGCTGAATCCCCTGTTTATCTCTGGATACAGAATAATCAGGTCGAGATACGTGAGGCCAAACATCTATGGGGGTTAGATACTTACCAGACACAAGATACGATCCTAGAAGAATTGCATATCGGCAAGGCGCGCATCGCTGCAATAGGCCCGGCAGGTGAGGCGTTAACCCCATTTGCATTGATTCTCGTTGATCATGGACGAGTTGCCGGACGGACAGGGTTGGGGGCTGTGATGGGCTCGAAGAACCTAAAAGCTATTGCAGTACAAGGGAGTGGGAAGGTGCCAGTACCAAATCCCAAAATGTACGCACCTCTGCGCTCAGAAACTAACCGCTTGCTTAAGGGAGACACGCAAACCAAGGTAGCGCATGAGCTGGGCACGGCAAGTGTGGCTGATTATATGGATTATCTGGGGATTATGCCCAAAAAATATTTTCAAACCGATGTTTTTGATCGGGCGACCAATGTTTCTGGCGCTACTATCGCTGAGACAATTCTGGTTGGCACAAGCGCATGCCATGCTTGTGTCATTGCGTGTGGGCGCGTGGTACGATTAGAGGATAACCTAAAACGTAAAGGACCAGAATACGAAACGCTGATGGGTTTTGGGCCCAATTTATTGCTTGACGACCCATCATTTGCCACGCGCATCGGTGAGCTGTGTGATCGATATGGGATGGATAGCATCAGTCTCAGCAATGTCATCGGACTAGCATTTAAGTTATATGAGAAAGGTGTAATCACAGACGTAGACACAGGTGGCATCGCTCTGCGTTGGGGTGACGCAAATGCAGTGGAAAAACTGGTACAAATGGTGGGTAGCCGATCGGGTTTTGGTGCTTTCCTTGTAGAGGGGGCGCAAGCCTTTGCCCGCAGATATGGGTTTGAAGACGAGGCTGTCCATGTCAACGGATTAGAGGTCCCATACCACGATCCGCGCGGAGGATCTGGGATGGCTCTGGTTTATGCTACATCGCCGAGAGGTGCCTGTCACAATCAGTCTGATTACTTCATGGTGGAGATCGGGCAAGCAGAGGCAGAGATTGGGATTGAGTTCCTGCCGCGGCAGGCTGGATTGGAAAAAGCGCTGAACGTTGCTCGACATCAAAATTGGCGTACGGTATTCAACGCACTTGTAATGTGTATCTTTACCAACTTAGCCCCAAAGCGAGTTGTTTCTCTTATAAATACAATCTGTGAAGAACAATGGACGATTGTAGATGTTCTCCGAAGTGGGGAGCGTGCCTGGAATTTGAAGCGAGCCATAAATATTAGGCTGGGGTTGAGACGGGACAATGACCGCCTCCCCAAGGCATTATTGACCCCATTGACCTCTGGAGGTGGTACGGGCGGATATGTCCCTCCATTTCAAGAGATGCTGGAAGCTTATTACATAGCGCGTGGCTGGGATACGGTGAATGGAATCCCTCTGCACAGCAAGTTGGAAGAATTGGGATTAGAATTTGTGGCTAGAGATTTGGATGAGTTACGAATCTGAGCATTTCTGAGGGAATAATGAACAGGGTCAAATATGTCAGCGTAGCCGAGATGGTGGCAATCGAGAAAGAGGCGAACGCCAGCGGGCTAACCTATCCATTGATGATGGAGAATGCCGGGCGGGGTCTGGCAGAAGAAGTGCATGCTGCGTATAGCCATATAGATGAGCGGAGTGTGCTGGGTTTGGTGGGGTCCGGTAATAATGGCGGCGATACTCTGGTTGCGATGGCATTGATGGCTGGCTGGGGCTGGCAGGTCGATGCATATATAGTGCGTCCTCGTCCTGTAGATGATACTCTAGTAGATAGCCTTCTCCAGGCGGGAGGTGGGATATACCTGGCGGAATCCGATCCGGATTTTCGTCTGCTAGTGGATCTTCTACAAAGCCACTCCGTGGTGATGGACGGGGTGCTAGGTACCGGCGTGCGCTTGCCGCTCAAGAAGGAAGTTTCCAATGTGCTGGATGCTGCCCGCAATTTTTTGATCGACAAGGCTGGCAAACACGTCGTGGCTGTAGATTGCCCTTCAGGCGTGGACTGTGATAGCGGTGAAGCCGCTGAAGAGTGTCTCCCGGCTGAGTTGACGGTCAGTATGGCGGCAGCCAAGCAAGGCTTGCTGAAATTCCCAGCCTATGGCCT
>DATCYX010000528.1:0-12909 GCA_036526235.1 Anaerolineales bacterium
CACTAGGAGCAGCAGGACCACCTCCGCAAGCCGCTAGGAAGGCGGCTCCGCCGGTGAGAGCGCTCATTTTCAGGAAATCGCGGCGGCTGATGGATGTTTTTTGTGGCATCTTGTCCTCCGAAGTTTGTTTAGTATGAGTAATTCAATAAAGATTGGTGGTTGAAAGTGCATTTTAACTCAGAAGTGTTTGCGCGGTTCACCTCCTGTATGGCTAATATTCGCCCCCGACATTACACAAATGGAAGCGACATGTAGCTGTAATGGGAAGCGCGCATGGTAAAAAGCGCGCAGGGGTAAATTGTAGCATCATTAACCAGCAAAGTCAAAGCAGTTTTTAATAATCGGAAGTAATGTGCGACGCACCTTATTGGTGCGTCGCACATGGAGACCTATTCAACCGGAATTTCTTTATAGACCTTGTCCACGTCAATGCCCTGGCGGCGGCGGTAGGCGTTGAAGCCGTAGAAGATGGCCGCGGCCAGACCGTACATCGCCACCATAAAGAGCATCGAGATGTCATTCTGCCAACCGATGCCATACAGGTAGCCGGGGTCCCAGAACCACTCGACCAGCAGCCAGTCCAGGAAGCCGAAAAAGATCAAACCGGCAACCGTAATGAGCGGGAACGTCTCGCCGCTCAGTAGCTTACGGATGGCAAAGTAGAAAATCCACACCAGCAGCGCTGCGTTGACCACACTCAAGATGGCGATCAGCCATACCATCAGCCTGGTCAAGGCGCCCAGATCGGCAAACCCGCCAAATACCTCCAATCCTACTGTATAGGTGCGGCGGATAAGGTAGATTGCGGCAAGCGCATACAGCAGCGTTACAATCCAGCTCAGCCAGCTTGGCACCTGGTACTTGGCGATCGGTGACCCATCGAAGACCTCTTTCTGCCGCCAGGGCAGGAGGATGGCTGCCACGGTGGTGCCCAGGAAGGTCACGGCGATGACCAGGGTGGCATCCAACACAATGGTTTGCAGGCTGAAGATATCATAGGCGTACAAGATCGAGATAACCACCGATGGGATGACCATCAGGAGCAGGGCGTTCACTGGCGTGCGCGTGCGCGGCTCGACAGCCGAGGCCCACTCTGGCAGCATGCGATCGAAAGCTGCGGCGAAGATGACGCGCGTAGAGCTCAGGAAGACCGTACCCGACCAGCCGAACCACCACAGGCTCACCAGCAGCACCACGATGAACTGCAGCACTGGGCTGGTGGTCAGCATAGCGGCGAAGAGCACCGGGTAGGGCCAGATAGGAAGTGGCGGTGGTTGATCGGTGTAGCCCCAGGTGTAGTTCCAGAAAGCGCCATTGGCGCTGTTGTAGAAGTTCCAACCGATAGTCTTGCTGATCAGGGCGAATAAGATTAACGCCAGGGCAGCAGTCACGACGACGGCGGCAGCCATGCCCCAGAAGTTGCGTTTGTAGTCCGAAGCGCCGCGCACCTCGCCGTACAGCGTGGAGCCCCAGTTCGGCCACAGGTTGAAGAACACGATCATGGGGATCACGGCGAAGCTGGCCAGGAAGGCGATATTGCCCAGAGGCAAGACAACCGAGCCCGCTTCCGCACCCGCGTCCAATGTGGCTTGATACAAATCGACACCTGGTTCGGTGCCGAACAATTTGGGCATCATGGTGTTGAGATTGTTGACGAAGGTGGCGTTGTTTCCGAAGAGTAGCAGGATGAAGACTAGCAGCAGGCCGACCATGCCACCCCAGAAACAGAATTTCTGCACGCGGGCATACCACTTCATGCCAATTCCGATGTAGACGAAGACCAGGGCGCACACCAGTAACATGCCCGTGAGCAGACCTTCAGGGGTATTGGTGAACCACAAGGCGGCATCCTTGGCGCCCAGAACGCCCAAGATGGGGGTGAAGAACTCGTAGTTGAGCATCTGCCCGTAGAGCGGCACCCACAGCCACAAGATGAACCACCACCCGGTGACGGCCAGGATGAAGCCCCAGCCTCGCCCCAAGATGCGCGATTGCCAGACGTAATCGCCACCGGCGCGCGGCATGGCAGAGATCAGGCTGGCGTAGACGATCACCTCGAAGATGGTGAAAGCCCCACCGACGACCACCGCGGTCGCCAGGTTGCCCTCAAAATAGTAGCAATAGGAGAAGATAAACAGACCTAGCGTAATCAGATTGATCGAGAAGGTTGCGTAGATAAACGCGTCAAAGATCGACCAGGACCGCACCAGGCCGCTTGCTTTGCGAACAAAAAGTGTTACCTCACTCATGTCAGTACTCCTCCATTTTTGGGATATCTAATGATGAACGGATTGAAAACCGGGTACTTTTGTTTATGTGTTCCAATCTACTCAGGTCCACCTCCTTCCTCTAATTCCCTCACCCCAACCTTTTCCCCTATCTCCCTTGGAATAAGGGTAGGGGAACCGGGAAGGGGTGAGGAGCTCAACCTGTCACCATCAGGTAATTGCCCAAGCCTTTAGGTTTCAGCTCCATAACCACACCATGCAAGATGCCTTGCTCGTACATGCTGCCAGGGTTGATGCACAGCGTCCTGCGTAACTTGCGCGTGCCCTTGCCTTCATGGATATGCCCGTGCAGGCTCACTAGAGGCTGGTATTTTTCGATCACTTTCAGGACGGCGCGGCTGCCCACGGGGATCAAAGAGCGGCCGGCATAGGCAGGGCGCAGATCATCGGTCAGCTCAGGCGCTTCATCCAGCCCGCTGCCGTATGGCGGCGGGTGCAGGTTGAACACGGCGTTGGGAATGTCCTGCACCTGGGATATGACCGCCTCGATACGTTCGAGGAGGGCTTCGTCGGGTTCTTCGCGGTGGGTGTCCCAGGGGGTGGGGTTGCTCCAACCAGTGCTGGCCATCTCGTGATGGTCGTCTAATCTGACCACCCGGCCCTCGGCCAATTGCACGCTCTTGGAGGCGGCGATGACTGCATCAATCTCCATCATGTCGTCATTGCCCGGGCAGACGTAGCAGCGGATTCCGGTGCCTGACAGTTTCTCCTCGGCGTAGGCCATCCAGCGCTCCACGGTCTCAAGTGCTTGCGACAGGAAGAGTTCATCCGACCTGCCTGGGGTAGACGATATTTCTGCCACTTCTTCCGGGTCCGTCACGTAAGGATAGTACCCTCGATTATGGATGGTCTTGACCACCTTCTCCACTTCTTCGCGCCCGTCCAGGATGGTCTCTTGTTCCAAGAGGGTGACCTTATATTTATCATTGCCCTGGGCGATGATGGGCACGATAGCCTTGCCGGTCATATCTCCACCCAGGATCAGGGTGTCCACCTCGTAGAATTTTCCGGCGCTGATAAACTTTTTCCAGCAGATTTCCGAACCATGAATATCTGTGGCGTAGTAGAGCTTCATTAATTCTCTCCTTTACAATCGGCAATCAGGAACCAACTCGCAATCAGTAATCAATTTGCACATCCTCCAGCCAGGTGGGGAACTCCGGCGAGTCCATCTTGGCTTCGGCGCGCCCCCATCGCTCGGCAGCCCAGCCCCAGAAATCGAATTCAATGGTGGAGATCTTGGCCTGGATGGCTGCCCACAGCGCCCAGCCCACATCGGACATGATCATATTCAATTTCATGCGCGCCAGCCTGGCGGGGGTGGCTTCGCCGAAGTACGCCGCGCATAGCTCGCGGATTTGAGTTTCATCGTAGACCAGCTCCTGGCAGGTATTGCCCAGCTCAAAGCAGGGATCATTGTTGCCGCTGTACTCAAAATCGATCAAGCGCAGCAGGTTGCCATCGTCGATGTAGTTCTCTGCCAGCAGGTCATTATTGCAGGGTACGGTGGGTAAAGGTCGGACAGACATGGCTTTTTCGATCTGGTAGACTGTCGGCATGCGCTCTGGGTAGCGGTCAGGGATAGTGACCTCGTGTTGCTTGCAGATGTCCAGGTAGAATTCGGTCAGGCGAAACATGTTGAAGTCGGTCAGGAAGCGCGGTCCGGCGTGCAGCATCTTGATCGACCTGGCGATGCGTTCCGGCATACCGGCCCCTTGCAGCTTGGCATTTGACATGGTCTCGCCGGAGATGAACTCAAGCACCATGACATCGTGCTCCGGCAGGTGGTAGGCTACTTTAGGTCCCACTCCGGCCTGGGCAGCCGCTTTGGTGTTGAACACCTCGTTCTTGCGGTCAATAGCCAGCAGCTCGGTCTTAGGTCCAGGGACGCGCACGAAGAAGGGTTGACCTTCGACTTCCACGCGGTAGTTGGTGTTCGTCAACCCGCCGGAGATGGGTGAATATTCGACCGATTTGCCCTTCCAGTCAGAGATATTATGGATAACTTCTTCGATGGTTACAGGCATTCATTGCTCCTGGGTTTTCAATCACACTTTATGGTTCTCTATTGTTGCGGTATTTTGACTGTCAAGCCCTGAGTTTCTCTCCCTTGGGGTCTAGCAGGACAGTGGGAGAGACTTCTGCTGAATGGACGGCATCGAGCACATCCAATTCCAGCCGCGTGCCAGGCTTGGCCAAATCCATAGGCAGGTAGGCGTAAACGATGTTGCGCTTTAGGGTGTAGCCGTAGCCACCCGATCGGACACGTGAAACGACGTTTTTACCCAGATAAAGGGCCTCGCCGCCATACACAGGCAGGTAATCTTCACCATCCAGGACCATGGTGCACAACTTGTGGTCTAGGCCTTGCTCTTTGATTTTGAGCAGCGCCTGCTTTCCGATAAAGTCGCCTTTGTTCAGGGCTACACAGAAGCCCAACCCTGCGGCATATGGATTTTCCATGGGGGTTACATCAGCGGTGAAGTAGCGGTAGCCTTTTTCCAGGCGCAGCGAATCGAGCGCCTTATAACCACCCACCTCCAGCCCCTCCGTTTGCCCGGCGGCGTACAGTAGATCCCACAGCATCATGGCGCGCTCGGGGGCCACATACAACTCCCAACCCAATTCACCCACGTAGCTGACGCGCTGGGCAAGCACCTGCGTGCCGTTGACGTTGATCCAGGCGGCCTGCAGGTAGGGGAGGGCTTGGTTGGATACGTCGCTATCAGTTACTTTGCCCAAAACGTTACGCGCCTTGGGGCCCCACAGTGCCAGGCAAGCCCAATCCATGGTGACATCGCGCACCTCCACGGGTGGGTCGTCTGGGAAAATGTTCATTCGTATCCAGCCCAGATCATTAGAGATGAAGCCGGAGCCGGTGACGACGCGGAAGTAATCTTCGCCCAGGCGGGTGATGGTCACATCGGCCTCCACCCCACCGAGCGAATTGAGGAACTGGGTATAGATGGCGCTGCCTAGGGGCTTATCTACATCGTTATCGGTCAGGCGTTGTAAGAGCTGGAGAGCGCCAGGGCCGCGCACGTCGATCTTTCCAAAGGAAGTCAGGTCGTACAGGCAAGCGCGCTCACGAGTCGCTTCGTGTTCCTGACCGACGCGCTCAAAGAAGGGCGGGCGCGCCCAACCCCACTGGCGCTGATCGGCACCCGCCATGCGCCATAGCTTGCCAGGCTGGAAGAAGTTGACCCGCTCCCAGCCGTATTTCTCGCCAAATACCGCGCCATATTCCTGCAAGCGGAAATGCAGCGGGCTGACGCGGAAAGGCCGCGCCCACTCATTCTCGTCATGGGGGAATTTCAGCCGGTAGTAGTACTTGACACATTCGCGCGTGCGTTCAGTGGCGAACGTGGTGTTAGCAAAGTAGTTCCCGAAGCGGGTAGCACGGAAAGCGTACATATCCTGAGACGGCTCTCCATATACGATCCACTCCGCCATCAGCTTGCCCATGCCCCCAGCGCCGCCGTAGCCGTTAAGGGACATACCACAGGTATTCCAAAAGCCACGCGCTCCAGGCATTGGCCCGAGGATGGGCTGGCAGTCGGGTGTGTAGGCTCCTGGGTGGCATACCAGGGTGATGATCTCAGCCTGATCCAGGAAGGGAAGACGCCGGATTGCGCCCTCAAACAACTGCTCGAAGCGGTCAAAATCGGGCGGGAGGGCTGAGCCGCCATGCTCCCACGGCACGCCATCCACCCAGCGTTCTTTTGGATTGGGTTCGTAGCCGCCGATCACCAGGCCTCCCTGCTCCTCGCGCATGTACACCAGGTTATCTGGGTCGCGCAGGCAGGGGGTGCTGTGCGGGAATTCGTTCCCCGGCACCGCTTTAAGGGCGATATGCTGGTGATCGACGGGGGTGGTGGGCAGATGCAGCCCAGCCATAGCAGCCAGGCGCGGCCCCCAAAGACCGGTGGCGTTAATCACGTGCTCGCACTTTATCGAGCCGCGTGTGGTGACCACCTCACTCACTTCCCCCTTGGAGGTGAGCTTAATACCGGTGACGCGCGTGTTGGTGACTACCTCGCAACCCATTTCGCGCACTAGGCGAGCCATATTCGTAGTGGTGGTGTAGGGGTCGAGATGACCATCCCGCGGCAGGTAAATCGCCCCGTAGAGATCTTTGGGGCTCAATTGGGGCATGATTTTCAGGGCTTCGGCGGGCGAAATGATCTCCACATCCATGCCGATGCCCTTGGCGCGGCTGACACTGCGCTGAAGCTCGTGCAACTGTTCTTTGCTGGAGGCAAGGCGCAGGCTGCCGACATGGTCGAACAGACCCAGCTCGCTGTAAAGTTCGATGCTGTACTTGCGGAACTGCATCATGGTTTGGGAAGTCGCAAACTGGGTTACCAGACCAGCGGCTTGTGCAGATTCTCCGCTGGCAATCTCGTTTTTTTCAACCAGGACCAGGTCAGTCCAGCCCAGTTTTGCCAGATGGTAGGCAACGTTGACGCCGTAGATGCCCCCGCCAATGACGACAACTCTGGCTTGATTTTTCATGGTTTTGCATCTCCTCGAAGGTGCACTTTAATGGTTTCCCATCCCTCCTGTCCCACTCCCCCAGGCAAGGGGAAAAGGCCGAAAAAGGGGGGTGCACCCCTTTTTCGGCTATCTTCGCTCCTCCACGGGCACGCGGGGGTCGGAGAAATGGGGTCTAAGCAGTTACGAGACAAAGTTTAATTTATTCGGGCGGGATCTCCTTGAACGCATATTCGACATTGATGCCGCGCGCGCTCTGCGCTCGTTTCACCAGCAGGTACCACACTGCTGAGACAACGATAATCCCAAAGGCGATAATCTGCGACCAGAGGCCACCGGGGAAGTTGGAGAAGTCCCAGTTGCCCAGAATACCGAGTTGTGGAGCCAGCAGGAAGGCCACCACCATGGCCATGCCGAAGCCGCCACCCAGCATGCCAAGCGCTGACAGCCAGGGCATGGGCTTGCCGCTGAACCATTCCATGATGTACTGGCGCATCGGGTAGAGGAACAGGACGACGGCGACGATGGAGCCCAGGCGCACCAGCCAGACCAGGATAGGATAGCTACCGAAAGCGTCGGGAGCCAGTATCCAGGAGGTCCAGATGAAGGCCACCACGCCGAGTAGAGTGAAGAGCACGCCTACATACCCGCTGACATTGTATTTTGCTCCGGGGGAAGCCTCGTAGACTTCCTTGGCGCGGTAGGGCAGCAGTGCGCCCGCCAGGCAGGTGATGATGAAGACGTAACCGCAGCCGAAGGTCACGCCTAAGGTCAGTCCAACCCATCCCGGTGCCAAGTTGTACGCCAGGATGATAGGTATGCTGCCCAAGAAGTAAGCCAGGTGGGCGTTCACGGGTGTGTGTCGGCGCTCATCTACCTTGCTGAACCAGTCGGGCAGCAGGCGGTCGAGCGACATGGCCACCAGCACGCGCGTCATGCCGATGTAGCAGTTATGCACGATCTGGTGAGAGTTGAGGATGTAGCCCAGACCGATGATCAACACGATCAACGGGCTGGCGGTCACGGCGACGGCGATGATATTGGGCCACAGGTAAAAACCGTTCACCGTTGCTTCAGGCAGTGCATACCAGTAGCCTGCACCAGCTACATAAAGGAACTCAGAACCTGCCAGGCGCTCCAGACCCACAGCCAGCAAAGCCAGCAGCAAGCCAGTGACGATCAGCGAGCCGATCATGATGAAAGCCTGGTTCTTGAAGGAGCGGGCATCCTTGATCTCGCCGTTCTGCTGGGCGGAGTAGGTAGCCCACTGCAGGGAGGTCCAGGCGATGGGAGCGACAAGTATGGTGGCGATCAAGCTGAAGGGGGGATTTAAATCAACTCCAGCAGACTGAGCCGCTGCGGTGGCAGTTGCGTAGAAATTCTCACCAGCACCGGATGCAACCGCAAAAGCGTTCAGGCGCTCGACGAACTGCGAGGCCGGGGTAACGAACAGCACAGCGAACATCACGGCGAATGCCAGCAGCACGGCGTACCACATGACCCACTGGAAGCGCACGTAGTTCTTGAAGCCACTGGTCAGGATGAGCATCGAGACCAATGCGTTCAATATGCTGGTGATGATGATGCCGCTGGGAGTGGTAAACCAGAGGCCGATGGCTGATAGTGAGGCGTTACCCATCGTAGCGCCCAGGCCAAGGAACAATGGTGCAAAGCCCAGGTACGCGAGCAGCCAGCCGGACAGCGCCACCCACTGCAGGATCCAGATGACGTAGCCGGACATCACCACCGTGAAAGCCACGCCGCCGCCGAAGACACGGCTTTCGAAGACGTAGTCGCCGCCGGAACGCGGCAGGGCGGTGGACAGCCATACATAGGCGAAGGCGATGGGGATCTCGATCAGCATAGCCAGGATAATCCCCCAGGCCATCTTCCCGCCGGGCAGCGCCCCAGGTGCCCATAAATAGGTCCAGGGAAAAATCAATCCCATGGTCAAGATATTGTAAACAAATGCTGAATACGGGGACATGACCCGCACCAGGCCGGAGGCTTTACGGGTAAAGACTTCGGGCTTGGCTTGGGCGGTTGTTGCGGTCATGGTACATCCTCCTTTGGTTGAGAATATGTGGACTGGCCTGTGACTGCCAATTGGCAGAACGTATCAGGCTGAATAGCTAGTTAAAGTTAACCCTTATCTGCTCCGATAGTTACCTCCTTCCGTGAAAACCTCCCGCAGATTCTAAACCTGCGGGAGGCTCCAGAGTATCAGCCACTCGTCATCTGATAGCCTTCGATCACGCCGTTGGAAAAATTCACCAGGCAGCCGCGCAGCACCCCTTCGCCATATTCGCTGCCAGGGTTGACACAGGTTGTGCGCCCGATCTTGGCCACCGATTGCGATTCGTGGATGTGACCATGCAACCCCAGCATGGGCTGGTGAGTTTCGATGGCGTTGCGCACAGACTGGCTGCCTGCACCGTGTAAAACAATCTGACCGGCTTTAACGATGGGCTCCGGGGGGTCTTTGCTCCAATCCAGCATCGGGCAGGTGTCCAGGGTGGAGTCGAGCGGCGGGTCATGAAAATTGAAGATGCATTTGCCCTTATCTGGCACCTGCGCCACCATCTCTTCGATCAACTTGCCCAGCTCATCATCGCTTACCTCGCGGGGCGTCTTCCACGGGGTTGGGGTGCTGTAGCCCATGCTGACCATGCTGTGCTCGTCATCCACGTAGACCACTTTGTTCTCACAGCCGAAGAAGGATTGCGTCCCCTGGCGATAAAGCGGCTCCAGGGTATCGGGGTCGTCATCGTTGCCGCCGGTTACGAAGCACTTAATGCCTGTGCCCGCCAGCCGTGTCTCGGCCAGGTCTACCCAGTCATCCAGGCGCTGGCGCGCTAGCTGGCGGAAGAGTTTATCCACTGCCACCGGGTCGACTTGCGTCTGGCGAAATTCGTCTTCGTCCATGATCTGGCTGTAAAAGCCTAGTATTCCAATTCTTTCTTGAAGCTGTTGAAGCTCTGCCTCGGTCTCGATTTTCTGTATACTGCCTTGTAGGGTGGCGCGAAAATGTCCATTGCCCTCTTTGATGATGGGGATAAGCAGTTTGCCTGTGATATCTCCGCCCATGACCAGCACATTTGCTTGGTAAAACTTTCCGGCATTGATGAATTTTCTGAAAGTACGCTCCGAACCATGTATATCTGTAGCGAAAAACAAGCGGGTGGTTTTCTTAGGCGATTTCTTGAAGAAAAAAGACATCCTCATGCCTCCGGATTGTCATCATAAAACAGGCAGCAACCTGTCAGATCTTTGCTGGATATGCGCTCGCAATAATGACCTCCACTGTACGAGCAGCCAGGTCGGCGCGAGCATGTTCGTCTAAACCTTCATCTGTGATTAGCTTGAGGTCTTTATGAATTGGGGCAACCTCAAAATTGGAGACCACGCCCCATTTGGTGTGGTCTGCGACCACATAGATGGGGCCTTTTGTGCGATCGATCATCATGCGCATCAATTCTGCTTCGACGTTGGTTGGCACGGTGTAGCCGAACCTTGGACTGATGCCATCTACACCGATAAAAGCTTTGTTGGCGTACACCTGGCTCAAGTTGTCGATGGCAAAGTGCCCAGCCACAGAATTCGATTTGTGCTGATATTCGCCTCCCAGCAGGAGCAGCTCTAAGCCAGTTTCGCCGAACTCTAAGGCGGCGTACAGGTTGTTGGTGATTGCCGTAATGCCTGAGCCTCGACGGATATGTCGGATGATTTGTGTGGTGGTTGAGCCGCTATTGATGAAGACAATATCCCCCTCTTCTATTTGAGCAGCAGCGGTTAAGCCGATCAGGCGTTTTTCTTCCGGGCAACGCATGGCCCTCTGCCTGTATTCCGGCTCAAGCGGCAGGCGCTGGCTCAAGATGGCGCCGCCGTGTGTGCGTTCGATGAAACCCTCCTCCTCCATCCACTCCAAATCACGGCGAATCGTTGCCTCGGAAACACCCAGCCATTCACTCAGATCGGTGCTGGCAACGATTTTATGCAGCGCCAGATATTCCTGGATACGTTCACGCCGCTGGGCAGGGATGAGGGGTTTGCTCATGACGTGGGAATCGCAACCTCTGCTTAGCGTTTGTGACGAAATTTGATTATATTATCGAATAATTATATAAGATTTTGAAGAGATTTGCAAGTTTATATCATTTCGTGTATAATGTCGCTGAGATGTCTCAGAAGACCCCAAAGGTTTCCCCGCTGGTTATCCACGGGTGGCGCATCATCTCAGCATTACGTCGTAGCAGCTACGCTGGCGCATGAAACCTTTGGGGTCTGTTCCTTTTGTATCGAGCGGTTTTCTCCGTATGTTTTAGAGGAGTGTATCATGTCGGGCGGTCAGATAGGGATGGGTCAACAGGATCGAGAAGAGCGGGAGCGCTTTGAAAATGAGCTCCAGCGCATTCTCGAAGCCAGCAGCGAAGCAGGTCTGACCCTGCGTGTCATTGGATCTTTAGCTTTTCAAATTCACTGTCCCAGTTATGGATTTCTCCAACAGGCCATGGGACGAGCGTACACCGATATCGACTTTGCTGCCTATCGCAAGCAAGCAAAAGATATCAAGGTGCTCATGGCTGGGCTGGGCTACAGCGAAGACCGCGAAGTCTTCATCGTCAGCGAGGGGGATCGGGCTATTTTCAACAATCCAGATAATGGTCTGCATGTGGATGTGTTCTTCGACAAGCTGGACTTCTGCCACTTGATCAGCTGGAATGAGCGCCTGGAGGTGGATTCGCCCACCATTCCTCTGGCGGAGATGATCCTGGAAAAGATGCAGATCGTGAAGATCAATGAGAAAGATGTCATTGACACCATTATGTTGTTGATGGAGCACCCGTTGGGCAAGGTGGACGAGGAGACAATCAATGTGGACCGGATTGCACTCCTTTGCGCGCAAGACTGGGGATTATGGCGCACCACCACAATGAACTTGGATAAAGTAAAACAGTTGGCGCATACCTATTCCCAATTGACAGATGAGCAAAAGCAGCAAGTGGTCTCACAAGTAGAGGCCGCCTTGGAACGCATCGAAAATGAGCCTAAGAATCTGGCCTGGCGATTGCGCGCCCGTGTCGGTGACCGCGTGAAATGGTACAAGGACGTTGACGAAGTCCATTAAGCCATACCGGTAAATATTCAGGAGGAATGCTATGGCAAAGTTGGTTCGAGACATCATGCGTCCGGGCGTGTTGACTTGCTCGCCTGATCTGACACTGGGGCAGGTGGCAGTCATGCTGCATAAACATCACGTGCACGCCTTGTTTGTCACTATCGCTGAGCCGGGTGAACAGGATAGCCGTATCCTGGGTGTCATTACGGATTTTGATCTATTAGCCGGGGAGTGGTTATCTGCGGATCGCGAGAGTCTGGCTGTGATGCGCAAGATGACCGCCGGCGAGTTAATGTCTAGCCCGGTGGACACCATCGAAGCTGATGTCCCGGCGGATGAAGCAGCCCGCCACATGAAGGAAGAGGTTATTCGTCGCTTGTTGGTAACAGATAATGGGAAACCGGTGGGGGTGATATCGGTTTCGGATTTTATCTCCAGCCTGGCTGCCGCAATTCCTTTTGGTCGCAAAAAGGTAGGCGATGTGATGTCAGACGTTTACCTGTGCTGCCGGGATAAGACGCCATTGGTCTCCACCGCACGAGCTATGGCGGATACTGGCTGGCGCTCGGTGCTGGTGGTGAATGCTCAGGGAAAGCCTTTAGGATTGTTTAGCGGGTTGGACTTGCTCTCGCTGAGCGCTGAAGGACGTGCCGATCATACAACTGTGTCTGAGGTGATGCATCCCCTGCTAACCATCGCCATTTCGGCCAGCTTGCGTGATGCCGCCGATATGATGATCGAGAACCACCATCACCGTTTGGTTGTTGTCGATCCCAAATCTCCCGACAGCATGCCTTTGGGCATTATCTCTTCATTTGACATCGTAGCTGAGATGGCTCATCCCGAGTCTGTGTGGCAAAAGTAGATTAGAGGGTGTCTCAAAAATAAGAGGAGGGGATAGGGCTTGATCTTAAATTATTCAATCCTGTCTTCAAGGAGAATGCAACATGACTGAAATCCCTTCGCATGCCCAGGTCGTTATTATTGGAGGTGGAGTAGGTGGGTGCA
>DATCYX010000529.1:0-9773 GCA_036526235.1 Anaerolineales bacterium
TGTATTTTCTCGAGTAATTGTGAGAATCTTATACAAAGGCCCCAGGTTTATTGACACATCCCAGCTTACCCCACCATCCTTTGAGATGAGAAGTTGCCCCATTTGGTCAACAAGGAAATGCGTCTCATCAAACTTTACCGCTTTGTCCAATCCGCTTGATTTAAACATAGCGAGGATGCCTGCTAGAGAAAAACCAGTCATGCTGATGAGAAATGTCCGTCTATGCATAGGAGCTCCTTGTTCGGACCTAAACAGGATATTAACTTGAGATTACTAGAGAGAAGATTTAGGATTTTTGAATAATGTGTAAGTTTATCATTAACTCTTGATTAGCACAAAGGATCTGATAAGAGAGTGTTAAAAAAGCCATATATGGGGGTTGTTTTTTGGGATTCTGGCAAAAATATCCCCACCTGTGTGGGATAACCAGAGTTTTACAACACCCTCCTGGTGATTACCAGGTTCTTCAACAAAGGAGCTGGTGAATTTCGGAAATTCGCAGACAGATAGGTGAGTATCCTCGCCCAGGCTACCAAGCCTTCCTAGGTCCCGCCAGCATCCAGGCCGGGCAAATATTCGAGGCGCAATTGGGGTTATACTAATATCGGTCGAGGCGGTATGGTTAGATTTCTTGCCGCGTTTGGGAGAGGGAGGGATTGTGGAAAGTGATGCGGGGACCGCTTTACGCCCCCTGAAAAAAGCCCCTTTTGCAGTCTCTATGGGTATCATCTTGCTCATGGCGGTTGCCTATACCATTCTCGATACCCTCCAGCCGCACGAGCCGACGCTATCCATTCTCGCATTCATCCCCGGGACGATAAGCATCCTGGCGCTTCTCTCAGCGGGTTTCGACCGGCATGAGTGCTACCTGCGCTTTGCCCGTCTTTCGCGGGCGGGGGCGCTAGCCCTGGCTTTGACCACCGTGCTGCTCCTGCCTATCTTGTCCTCGAGCACGGCATGGGGCGGCTGGGACTGGCTTCCCGCCCTGGTTTATGCGCCCGCATCCGGCCTGGCGCAAGAGCTCTACTTTCGATCTGGGCTCCTGCCTGCCCTTGAGAAGGCATTTCAAGGGAAGAAAAAAGCCGCCTTAATTGCGCATGCCGTGGTTTTCGTAGGCTTCCATTACCGCACGTTTCAGGCCATACCTTCCGTGGGCCCGGGGATAATCGTGGCTGCCGTCCTGTTCCTGGCGGGTTGTGGCTGGGGATGGCAGGTTCAGCGAGATAGTACGGTCGTGTGGGCTGTTGTGCAGCACAGTTTTTTCCTGGTGTTGATGTCGATGTTTGATTGGGCTTGAGCATCTCTGCGCTATACTCTATTGCCGAATAGGTGTGGGTTATAATTCCCTCCCGTGAAAAGCCAGTTTAATTTTCGTCTTCTATCACTCGCTCTCATACCCGCCTTGCTGCTCTCCTCTTGCGCCCCGCAAATCGTCTCCACCTCCTCTGGCGCGGCGGCAGAGGCAGCTCCACCGTTGCAGCCAACCCCTGAAGCGTCTGCACCCACCCCTATGCCACAACGCCCGGTCTATGCGCCCGGCGAGCTGGTCGATTACACTGCGCAAACCGGCGATACCTTGCCTTCCCTGGCTGTGCGCTTCAATACCAGCGTGGATGAAATTCGCCAGGCCAACCCGATCATCCCTGAATCGGCGACCAGCATGCCGCCCGGCATGCCCATGAAGATCCCAATCTACTACCTGCCCTTCTGGGGCAGCTCCTATCAAATTCTGCCCGACAGCCTGTTCGTCAATGGCCCCGCGCAGGTGGGTTTCGACACCGCCAAGTTCATCGCTGGACAGCCCGGCTGGCTCAAGGGATACACCGAATATGCCGCCGATGAGAATCGCTCCGCTGCCAATATGATCGATCTGGTGGCCCTCAGGTATAGCGTCAGCCCGCGCCTGTTATTGGCATTGCTCGAGTACCAGTCCGGCGCGCTCAGCCAGGCCGAACCCTCCGAGGAGGCGCAGACCTACCCGATGGGATATGATCGTCGCGAGCGCAGAGGCCTGTACCGCCAGCTCATCTGGGCTGCCAACCTGCTCAACAACGGCTACTACGGGTATCGCACCAACCATCTGACCAGCCTCGATTACGAAGACGGGCGCATGGAGCGCTTCGACCCCTGGCAGAACGCGGCGACTATTAGCCTGATGAACTTCTTTAACACTCTGTTGCCTAAAGACGCCTACCTCCAGGCTATCTCGTCCGAGGGTTTCGCCGCCACGTATGCGTCTCTCTTCGGCGATCCCTGGGCAGCCGACCAGCCGCACATCCCTGGCAGCCTGGAACAACCTGAATTTGCATTACCCTTCAAAGCTGGTGAAATCTGGGCCTTCACTGGCGGACCGCACACTGCCTGGGGCATCGGCGACCCCCTGTCTGCTCTGGACTTCGCCCCACCGTCTGTGGCGGGCGGCTGCCAGGAGACAGACCTGTGGGCGACTGCTGTGGCGGATGGCGTGATCGCTCGCTCTGAAACGGGCGAGATCGCCCTGGACCTGGACCGAGATGGCGACGAGCGCACCGGCTGGGTTGTCTTCTACCTGCACCTGGCGACACAAGGGCGCGCTCCCCTGGGGGCCGAGGTAGTAGCCGGGCAGCCTGTGGGACATCCTTCCTGTGAAGGGGGCAGCAGCACGGGCACTCACGTGCATATTGCCCGCAAGTACAACGGCGAGTGGATGCCTGCCGAAGGAACGCTGGCTTTCAATCTGGAGGGATGGCAGGCGCGCAACGGCAGCCAGCCTTATCAAGGCACGCTCACCCGCCTGTCGCGCACAGTCACTGCCTGTGTATGCTCTAACCGAGATACCTTCATCCAGTCCGAAAAGCGCTAAAACACCATGCCAGTAGAAAGACCCACCGGAATGTTTGGCTTCACGATCGTCTGGATCGGGCAGTTTGTGTCGTTGCTGGGCACCAGCATGACTGCCTTTTCTCTAACTATTTGGGCCTTTGAGCTCACCGGCTCCGCCACGGCTCTGGCGCTGGTTGGTTTCTTCTACGTCACCCCCATGTTGATCTTTAGCCCGTTTGCCGGCGCGATCGTCGATCGCGCTAATCGCAAGTGGATGATGGCGCTCAGCGACCTGGCTTCGGGGATGGCTACACTGGGTATCCTTGGCCTGTATTTGTCTGGACAGCTACAGATCTGGCACTTGTATGTAGCCAACGTCATCATTGGCCTCTTCCAGTCCTTCCAATGGCCGGCTTATTCAGCTGCCATCAGTGTCATGTTGCCCAAGGAGCACTATGGGCGCGCCAATGGAATGATGTCGCTGGCCGAGTCCGGTTCGGGTATATTCGCCCCCCTGCTGGCTGGGGCAGTGCTGGGAATTATCGGGCTGGGCGGCGTGCTATTCATCGATGTGGCCACCTTCCTATTCGCCATAGCTACCTTAACGGTGATCCACGTGCCCCAACCCACAGTGACAGAAGACGGTTTGCAGGGGCGCGGCAGTCTGCTACAGGAAGCTGTTTTCGGGTTCCGTTATATCCTGGCTCGCCCCAGCTTATTGGGGCTGCAATCGGTGTTTCTATTGGGGAACTTCTTCTCCAGTGCTATGTTCATCATGCTGGCTCCCATGATTCTGGCGCGCACCAGCAATAACGAGCTAATCTATGGCAGTGTTATGTCAGCGGGAGCGGTGGGCGGGGTGATTGGAGGGTTGGCGATGAGCGCCTGGGGCGGGCCCAAGCGCCGCATTCACGGCGTGCTGGGTGGTTGGATTGTGGCCAGTATATTAGATGGTGTGGTGATGGGTTTAGGGCGCGACCTGCCCGTATGGGCTGCCGCAAGCCTGCTGGGGGCTTTCTTTATCCCCGTCATCAACGGCTCCAACCAGGCTATCTGGCAAGCCAAGGTGGCTCCCGATGTGCAGGGACGGGTGTTCTCCATCCGCATGCTGATTGCCTGGTTCGTCAACCCTGTGGCGATGCTGGTGGTCGGACCGCTGGCGGATTATGTCATGGAACCCGCTATGCAGGCGGGCGGTACGCTCAGCGGCACATTCGGCTGGCTGGTAGGCACGGGGCCTGGGGCGGGCATCGCCCTGATCTTTATCTTCTCAGGCCTGATGGCCAGCCTGATAAGCATGGGTGCCTACACCGTTACCGCTATCCGAGATGTAGAGAGCATCTTGCCAGATCATAGCTAAGTTAAACTGGGTATGCATATTCCCCGCTCTTGACCAGCTGGCGCTTGTCATCATCCCCCGCCTCGAAGACATGGTATTTCATCTCGATTGAGAACACTTTCTTGAACATGGCCAGTGCCGGGCAGAAGCGCGTGGCTGAAAGCTCGATTGAGCGCACAACTGCCGCCTCATCCACCCGTCGCCCGGTGACGAAATACTCAATCAGCGCGTGGGTAAATACCCGGGGGTGCTCCGGCGCGCGCTGGATGTGAACTTGCACCTCAAAACCGGTCACATCCTGGCCCTTTTTCTGCAAGATGGAGATCACATCCATCGCTGTGCAGCCCGCTAAGCCGGTGGCGAGCAGCTCCATTGGCAGGAACCCCTGATCATCACCGTCCCCGGCCTGCCTGGACCCCAACGGCAAGTGTAGGCCGCTGTCTGCCAAGCCATCCAGTTTCATACCTCCCTGCCAGATCACTTTTGCTTCCAAGTCTACTCCTCCAACAAAGGTGTCACATGCTCTTCGAGCTTGTCCAGGTTGATGGCCCCCGCCCAGGCAAGCCGCACCGTACCGCTGGCGTCGATCACATATGAGCTAGGCAGCCCGGGATTGCGGAATGCGACCGTGGCTTTCAGGGTTGGGTCGGTCCAAACCGGGAAGGTTAGCCCGTAGCGGCGCACAAAGTCCGCTACCTCGGAGGCCGGCTGCCCTGCCTCGATGGCAATAATGGTGAAGTTCTGCCCCTGGTGGGCTTCGTAATAGGCTTGTAGGGCTGGCATTTCTGCCTTGCACGGTGGGCACCAGGTGGCCCAGTTATTGACCAGCACCACTGACCCTCGATAATCATTTAAGGAGACAGGGTTGCCAGCCAGGTCTGTAAGGCTCAGGTCCGGGGCGGCATAATCCACCTGCACAGGGATGGCGGAGATCTCCTCCTGACTAGCAGCCGTCAGGCTGGGCAGCAGCACCCAAACTGCCACCCCTAATATCACCAGCCCCGCGCCGATCAGCGCCAGCGCCAAAAGTTGCGGGCGTCCAGGTCTCATCCAGCTAAGGCCTGTTGGATTTCGATCACCAGGTGCGGTTCGGGTACGGCGCCAACCACGTTGCCCGCTCCATCGTTGATGGTGGTCTGCGGCACCCCGCTCACACCGTGCCGCATGGATAATTCAGGGAATTCCATCGCCTCGATCATCTCTGCCTCGACCATTGGGCTCTCCAGCGCCATGCGGTGAGCAAGCACCACGGCTTGCGGGCAGTACGGTCAGGTAGGGGTGACGAAGACTTGCAGCAGCACCGGCTGCTCCAACCCGGCCAGGAAGGCGCGCGTCCTGGAGTCTAGGCCTGAATCGCGTCCAGAAACCAGGATCATATCGTGTACCAGGGAGCTAAACTCATGACCGGCGGGAATACCGGCTAAACGGATGCCATAATCCAGGATCTGGTCGCCGTCGCGACCGGCGATGACCATCCCGGGGGCTTTATCGACCTTGTATTGCTCTGCGACCGCCGCGTCCTTATCCAGATCGAAAACTTGCAGGCCCAGCTTATCCGATAGGGCTACCACCTCCTGTATCAGTTGCAGGGTATCCTCACAGTACTCGCAGCCCGCTTCCTGCCCGAAGAAAAGCACCTCTACCGGTTCTTGTAACTGGTCGAATAGCTCACGCACCTGCTCTGCGACGGTCTCGTTTAATAGCTTGGTTGTCATTTCGATAATTCACTCCTGTTTCAGAGATTACACGGTTGATTATTATTAGTAAGGAGCACTATGTGCCCACACCTTTGTTCAACTGTGTAAACTCTCTACTTCTTGTTTGCACCCCAACGGGGCGAGAAACAAATCATCAAGTAAAACACCCGCCCAGGATCAATCCGCAGCGTGGGCATGCCAGATTGAGTGTGCCGTCATAATCCAGCTGCTCCTGTCCGCAGTGCGGGCATAAGTCACCAGGGCGCGGGGCTTTAGAAAGCATAATCAATGTGTTTTCCCCCGGTAATGGCGGCATTGAAACGTCAATTTCGCTGGGTGGCTGGGCAATCGAGTGGTTCATTACGTCTCTAAAATGGTGTCTTTGGATTTCCCAACAAATCTTCCAGGTTCAGGCAGCGGAAAAGGCGCTGGCGCACCTCTTCTGGCACTGAAGTCAGGTCAGCAGATTGCTTGTACAGGGAGACGGTCATATTCAGCGTGTCTACCACAATGCGGCAGTCTGGGCAATCCGCCAGGTGGCGTTCAAGCTGCGTGCACAGTTGCTCTTCCAGGGTGCCGTCTATGTAATCCGAGAGCGACCCCAAGAGATGACGGCATTTTTCAGGTTTCATTCCACACGCTTCCCTTCAAACAGCTTTTCACCAAAATATCCTGATAAGTCCTCGCGCAAGCGCAGGCGGGCGCGTGACAGGCGGGTTTTCACGGCTGTCTCGCTCAGGTTCAGCACTTCTCCAGTCTCCTGCGTGGACAGGCCTTCGATGTCGCGCAGCACGAATACGGCTCGCAAATTGGGGGACAAGCGACTGATTGCCTGTTCCAGGTAGCCTTGCGCCTCTCCTGACATCAATTCGGGCTCGGGCAGACAACACCAGTCCACAATCTGAATGGGTTCCTGTTCGCCTTCCTCCGTCTCCAATGGCTCGTCGGTTGAGATGAGGTTCGGCTTCTGCCGGCGCAGTGCCATCAGTGCTTCGTTGGTGGCTATTCGGTAGAGCCAGGTGGATATACTCGAGCGCCCGTCAAATTTCCGGATGCCTCGCAGAGCTTTGAGAAATGTCTCCTGGAGCACATCTTCAGCATCCTGGGGGTTGTTGAGCATCTTAATCGCTAGACGGTAAATCATCTCGTAATATGTCTCTACCAGCCGGGCAAATTCCAACCGGTCTCCGGCCTTCAGCGCCTCCAGCGAGAACGCAACATCTTTTTTACTATTCATTAGATGCAATCCTATCGAAAAAGTTACTTCACACCCAGGTGTGAGGGCGCTGTCAAGGGGCTTAGCCGGCTTGTGCGCTGTCTCCCCTCCCTCCCTAGACCACAGACCCTGCTCGCAATAGGATGGCGGCTGGTCTAATGCAAGCAGGGCAGCAAGAGGTCTAGGTAAGAGATACGACCAAATTATTTTATCATATTGACGGTCTCAGACTTGCGTGCTATAAAGCAAGGCACATGAGCATTATCTCCTTAATGACCGACTTTGGTATTAAAGATGGCAATGTGGGTGTGATGAAGGGGGTCATCTGGAATATTTCCCCCGATGCTCAGATTGCCGATTTGAGTCATACGATCAGCCCGCAGAATGTATTGGAAGCCTCCCTAATTCTAGCGCGTTCTGCCCCTTATTTTCCTGCGGGCAGTATCCACTTGGTGGTGGTGGATCCGGGTGTGGGCACCAACCGCCGGCACATTGCCGCCCGCCTGGGCATGCAATACTTTGTGGGACCGGATAATGGGGTGATCAGCGGGCTGCTCGAGTATGCAGAGGCCGAGGATTGGACGGTTGAGATCGTCCACACGGATAAGCGCCAGTATTGGTTGCCGAAAGTCAGCCATGTCTTTCATGGCAGGGATGTTTTCGCCCCTATCGCCGCTCATTTGGCGAGAGGCGTGCCCTTGTATGCCCTGGGTACGCCTATCCATGATCCAGTACGGCTGACTCTCCCCAAGCCACAGACCACCCCATCTGGTTGGCAGGGCGAGGTCATCCACATCGATCATTTCGGTAATATCTCCACCAGCATCCGGGTAGAAAACCTAGGCTATCCTGATCATGTGAAAGTTGGCCTGCGCGATGTGATAATCACGGGTTTGGTGCGCACTTTCGGCGAGCGCCCTGCCGGTGAGCTGGTAGCCTTATATGGCAGCACTGGCAACCTGATCATCTCGGTGGTCAACGGGGATGCTGCCCGGCGATTAAACGCCTCGGTAGGAGATCAAGTGACTGTTGTTCTTGGTGAAGGTTGAAGTTGAGCGAAGAATACCCGCTTGTTGTTGAAAACCTGTCTTTCCGCTATCACAGCCGGCCTGAGCTTGCCATCCAGGACGTGTCATTCCAGCTCCGGCGCGGCGAGCTGCTCTTGGTGGCAGGCGCCAGCGGTTGCGGCAAGACTACCCTGGCGCGCTGCATCAACGGGCTGATCCCGCGCAGTTATAGAGGTGATCGCGCTGGATCGGTGTTCATCCACGGCAAGGAAGTCTCTGCGATGCCGCTAGTGGAGGTTGCCCAGGTTATTGGAACCTTGCTTCAAGATCCTGAACGGCAGATCGTTGCCTCAAATGTTTGGAATGAGATTGCTTTTGGACCAGAGAATCTGGGACTCTCAACCCAAGAGATCGGTGAGCGTATCGACCAGGTGATCGCCCGCTTGAATATCGAGCACTTGCGCGGCCGGGATACCTTCACGTTATCTGGGGGAGAAAAACAGAAAGTCGCTCTGGCTGGCCTGTTGGTGATGCGCCCCTCGATTCTGCTTCTGGACGAACCCCTGGCCTCTCTGGATCCGGCCTCAGCCCATGAAGCCCTGGCGATTTTCCGTAGCCTGGCAGATGAGGGCTCGACCATCTTGCTTGTCGAGCACCGCGTTGAAGACGCTCTGGCAGCGCGCCCCGATCGATTGCTGTATATGTCAGCCGGACGGGTGCGCTACTTGGGCGCTGTGGATTCGCTCCCCCCAGAGATCGACCACCGTGAGGTCAAGCTACCTGCTCCATGGGTGGTGCAACGAGTGCATCAAACACAACCCACGCAGTCGGCGCTGCAGCCCCCTCCCCAGGCAGTGGCGGAAGGTGCGCCTCTCATTGAGTTCAAAGATGTCTCATTCGCCTATGGGGATGGCCCCGAGGTATTGCATGAGGTTAATCTAAAGATCCACCAGGGTGATTTGATCGCCGTCCTTGGACCGAACGGGGCGGGTAAATCTACCCTGGTCAAGCATGCCATTGGTCTGTTGAAGCCTACTCGTGGTTTAGTGCAAGTGGAAGGGGTAGATACGCGTAAAAGGACTGTCGCCCAGACAGCGCGCAAAGTGGGTTACGTATTCCAAAGCCCCACGCACATGTTATTCGCCCCAACAGTCCGTGAAGAGTTAGCTTTCGGTCCTGCTAACCTGGGCTATTCTCGTGATGAGATCGAGCAGAACGTAGTCGCCAGCGTAGCAGCAGTAAATCTCACTGGATTGGAAGAATACCCTCCTTTAGGACTATCCTTTGGGCAGCAGAAACGCACCGGCATTGCCTCCGTGATGGCCATGCGCTCAATGATCATGGTACTGGACGAGCCGACCGCCGGGCAGGATTACGCCAACTATACCCAATTCATGGAAATTCTTTGCGGCGAGAGCGGCGAAGACGGCAAATCGTTGTTGACCGCTAATTTCGCAGCCACCCTTTTTATTACTCATGACCTGGACCTAGCTGTCACCTATGCCAACCGGGTCATCCTGGTGGGTGAAGGCCGCGTGGTAGCCGACGGACCCCCCGAGCAAGTTTTGCGCGATTTTGAGCTTTTGCAGCGCTATCGCGTCCGCCCCACATCGTTACTGCGCATGAATTTGGATTTACTGTCCAAGACCGGTCGCTTCCTCCCTGCAGAGGCTCTGGCTGTGTTTGCTTAAGTGAAGGAGTTTTTTGCCTAA
>DATCYX010000530.1:0-11251 GCA_036526235.1 Anaerolineales bacterium
GCATTGATGCGGTCGGCCAGGCGAGATAGCGGCAGGCTTTGCAGGTAGACCTTGCCGGGGCCGGTCAGCTTGGCTAGGAACAACCCTTCACCGCCGAAAAGTACGTTCTTAAAACCCCCGATGAACTGGATATCGTAGTCCACCGTGGTGGCAAAAGCCACCAGGCAGCCAGTATCGACGCGCAGCACATCGCCGGGAGCCAGGTCTTTCTCGATAATCGTCCCGCCAGCGTGGACAAAAACCAGACCATCTCCCACGAGCCGCTGCAGTATGAAGCCTTCGCCGCCAAACAGACCTGCACCGATACGTTTTGTGAAAGCCACTTCAATTTCGGTGCTTTTTTCAGCGCATAGGAAGGAGTCTTTCTGGCACAAGAAGCGACCACCCAGAGCGCCCAAGTCGAGCGGGATAATTTTCCCTGGGTAGGGGGCTGCGAAGGCCGCCCGGCTCTTATTCTGCCCGCTGTTATAGAATGCAGTGATGAAGAAGCTCTCTCCGGTGAACATGCGCATCAGGCCTTTCATGATCCCGCCCCCGGTTCCGGTCTGCATCTCGATGCCTTGTTCCATATAGGTCATCGTGCCGACTTCGGCGCGCACGCCTTCGCCAGGATCCAGCTCTACTTCGACCAGTTGCAGGTCATCGCCAAATATTTTATATTCGATCACGTCTGCCATGATTGACCTCCTATATTTTTGGTGAAATTGAATTTGTCTTAATAAGCCCGGTGGCGCAATGCATTTATTATACCTGGTGCTAATATTTGAGCCCGGCTATTGCCAAGCTTGTTTGGCGCAGTAACTGCGTGGCCGAAATTTATCCTAGATAACCTTTCGCTGGGCATCCAGGATCGTCACGCTCTCCCAGCGGGCGAATATCGCCATCGAAAGCATCCTTCCTGCACTGTGCTCTTCGAGGGCGAGCTCACCGACGCTGATCTGTCCAGCGAACCCGGCAACCATCTCCTGCAAGCTGTAATACAGGCTCAAGGCTGAGGCGCGGATGGCGTAGGCGGTCAGGCATATAAAGATAGGCTCTTGGCTGAGGACGCTATGGCAGGCGCTTAATAATTCCGGGAGCAATCGGTAGAACTCCCATACCTCGCCTTTCGGTCCGCGTCCAAATTTGGGTGGGTCAAGTATCAGACCATCATATTTGACGCCTCGCCTGGCATCGCGCTGCACAAACTTCAGAGCGTCGTCCACAATCCAGCGTATAGGCTTATTTCCTAGATCCGAGAGGGCCTGGTTCTCTCGTGCCCAAGCGACGGACTTTTTGGAGGCATCGATATGGGTGACGTGCGCTCCAGCTCTGGATGCCTCCAGGCTGGCCAGGCCAGTGTAGCCAAACAAATTGAGCACGTTTACATCGCGCTTGGCAGTCTGCACGACATTCCCGATCCAATCCCAATGCGGCGCTTGTTCAGGAAAAACGCCCAGGTGGCGGCCAGCGGTGGTCTGGACGCGAAACTTCAACCCTTTATATTGCATCACCCAGCTTTCCTTGACTGGCTTGTTGAACTGCCAGTGCCCGCCGCTCTCCTCGCGGGTGGGTTGGAATATTGCATGAGCCGCCTGCCAGCTTTCCTGGGATGCTGCCGGCTGCCATATAGCCTGCGGTTCGGGTCTCACGAAAGTGTATGGGCCATAGCGCTCCAATTTTAGCCCATACCCACTATCTAACAGGGCGTAATCCACCCAGCCGGACGGGGTAAGCAAGTTTAGCTCAGGTCTGCTCGGGTGTATATCTGGAAAGTCGTTCATCAAATGCTTACTCGGAATTTTTCTTTACCAGAATATAAGCGTAACCGGCGGTCAGTACCAGGAATACCCCTGCAGTGATCCAACCATAGAGTGTCCCCCAGATGGATGCCTGCTGCGTGATGGCAACCACAAACCCCAAGGTGTACGAGATCGTCAAAGCCAGGCTGACCCCCTTCCGCACCCCGGGCAAAGTGGATTGACGGCGTAAAGCCCAAAGGACGAAGCCAAATCCAAACAAGGCCGCACCGAGAAGGCGGGCAAACGAGGTCGTGTACCAATACATCACGGTACTTCCTTCGCTCTCTTGAATACCAAACATCCCAAGCATCAGCGGCGCGTACAGCGCGAAGGCGATACCCAGGCTAATAAATACAATGGCATTGACCGTGAAGAGTTGGCTGAGCTTCATGTGACATTCCTTCGTTTGGTTGATAATTACCAATTGGTGGTATGTACAGTGTAGCATGCTTCAATGTATTTTAGAATACTTTAGCGGCCTAATGGATGGTTTGCTGTTGTATAATAGCAGCCATGGGCTTCCGAAAATTAAGGCGGATTCTCGGTATTTTGATCCTGCTGCTTTCCCTGGCACTTCTGATCTGGGGATTATGGCCTTACACTGAGCTGACCCGCTCTACCATCATCCAGCCAGGGGAAATGCAACTGCCCACCCCGGAGAGTTTCATGTGGATGGCTCAGTATGTCATCTAGCTGGATATCGATTGCCATGCAGAGGATCAGGTCCCATCTGAGCCTAACCAGTTTGGTTATCCTCATGCTTGGGATGCCCCTGAGCGCATGTGCCACAACTGGTGCTCCCCCAGCGATGGCCCCTGAAGCGTCACTGCCGACTCTAAGCCCAACAGACGTGGCTTCTGCTCCACTGACCCAAGAGCCGTTGCCTACTCAAGCTCCAGCCATTTTGGAGGCGCGTCGCCTGAACTTGGAATGGCCTCCTACGATCCGGGTAGGTGACTCGGATGTTATTCGCCTGACTCTCGAGGTGGATGATCAGGGCAACCTGACTCCCACGGCGCAAATTGAAGGTCACGAAACGCGCGGAGAGACGGTCTTAATCCCAGACCTCTATGACACACACAATGTACTGGCGGAGGCGCGCTTGGATATGTCAGGTATGCAGGTGACACCTGAAGGGGAGGTGAGTGAGCCACTAGCGCCGGGTCAGTCGGTTTCGTTTTTCTGGAGTGTGCGACCGGTCGATGTGGGTACCTACCGGGGTACGATCTGGATCCATTTGCGCTTTATTCCCCTGGATGGAAGCGCTGAGAGTCGTAAACCGCTTACTGCCCAGCTTGTTGAAGTACGAGCAGTAAACTTCCTAGGCTTGGGTGGACTGGCAGCCAGGTTGCTGGGCGTATTAGGGACCCTGGTGGGATCAGTGCTCGGGCTCGATAACATTATCCCATGGGTGATCAAGAGATTCCGTAGAAAGAAGTAAACCAGATCGCTATGCTTTCGATAGTCTCATTTACTCTGGGCTCTGTAATGACCAACTGCTATCTGGTAGCTGATCCTGATACCGGTGAAGCAGCGGTGATTGATCCGGCTGATAATGGTCGCACCATTGTCGGTGAGGCAGAAAGGCGCGGTTGGCGCATTGGAAATATCTGGCTTACCCATGCACACTTCGACCATCTTGCAGGAGCGAGTGGGGTTGCAGATCACACTAACCCGCCGCCACCGGTTGCCCTGCACCCCGACGATTATCCACTATGGCGCATGCAAGGAGGGGCCATGCTGTTTGGCATGCGCATCGACCCGGGCCCCGAGCCGACGGTGGATTTGAAGCATGGCATGATCTTGCGCTTGGGTGGAAACCAGTTTGAAGTCCGCCATGCTCCTGGTCATACGCGCGGGCATGTCATATTGTATTGTGCTGAGGAAAAGGTGGTTTTTTGCGGTGATGTGATATTCCAGGGCAGCATTGGCCGCACTGATTTGCCAGGGGGTGATTTTAATACGCTTATCCAAAGCATCCGGACCCAGATACTCACCCTGCCAGACGACACGCGCCTGCTTTCAGGGCATGGACCTGAAACGACCGTTGGGCAGGAGCGGCGCTTCAATCCCTTCTTGTTGTGATGATTTCTTAGGTGAAAGAAAAGTAGGTCAGGTATGGCACCCGACCTACTCTGGTTTGCGTTCCAAGCCATCCAAATATTTTTTGGACAGCATATTATTCTTTTGCTGGATGACCTGCGCAGCGGTCTCTACTTTGCGTAATCGATCGTGCGGGTCTCTCGGATGACCGTCACTTTGATTTGCCCGGGATACTGCATGGAATCTTCAATGTTGCGGGCGATGTCGCGCGCTAGGCGCACCGAGTCGAGGTCGTCTATCTCCTCGGGCTTGACAAAGATGCGCACCTCACGACCCGCCTGCAGGGCATAGCTCTGGTTGACGCCTTTGAAGGAGTTGGCGATTTCTTCCAGGGCACGCACGCGTTTAATGTATTGCTCCAGGCTCTCTCGCCGCGCTCCAGGCCGAGCTCCAGAGATCGCATCTGCTGCCTCGACAATGGCAGCTTCAACGGTCTCTTGGTCGATCTCATGGTGATGGGAGGCGATAGCATTGACAACTTTCGGGTTGACACCGCAGCGGCGTGCTAAATCAGCGCCAATTTGAGCGTGAGTGCCTTCCATATTATGATCTATCGCTTTACCCAGGTCGTGGAGAAGAGCGCCTGCCCTGGCGACTTCCACCTCGGCGCCCAGCTCAGCAGCGATCATGGCGGCGATGCGGGCAGTCTCCACCGCGTGAGCGAGCTGATTCTGCCCGTAGGAAGTGCGGTATTTTAAACGTCCTAGGGTTTTGATGACCTCTGGATGCAAACCCGCCACACCAGCGTCGTAAGTGGCCTGCTCTCCGGCATCGACAATATCTCGTTCGACTTCTTTCTGCTCATTCTTCAAGACTTTTTCGATATGGGCGGGGTGAATCCGACCGTCCATAACCAGTTTGGCTAGTGCCCGCCTGGCAATCTCGCGCCGCACCGGATCAAAGCAGGAAATTGTCACTGCCTCGGGCGTGTCATCCACGATGACATCAACTCCAGCGACCTGCTCGAAGGCGTGGATATTGCGCCCGTTGCGCCCGATAATGCGTCCTTTCATCTCGTCGGCAGGCAGAGGCACAACCGATGTGGTCACTTCGGAAACATGCTCAGAGGCCACGCGTTGGATAGCACCGGTGATGATCAGGCGGGCTCGTTGTTCGCCTTGCTCACGCGCTTCGGCTTCGATCTGGCGAATAATTCGAGCCATGTCGTTACGAGATTCTTTTTCCACCTCGGAAAGCAGCTGGTTGCGCGCTTCGTCTAAGCTCATTTGAGAGATGCGCTGCAATTCTTCTACCTGCTCGGAATGCAACCGCTCTATCTCATTGGTCCGTCGATCCACAGCGCTCTGGCGCTTGTTGAGTGCCTGCTCACGCTTCTCCAGCCGGTCGGATCGCATGTCCACTTCTTCGCGACGTTTTTGCAACCGGTCTTCCTCGCGATTGATCTCACCTCTACGGCGTGCAATTTCAGCTTCGGCGGTTTGGCGAATCTCCAGAGCTTGATTCTTGGCGCGTAGCTCCAACTCGTTGGCGCGCTTTTGGGATTCTTCTAGTATGAGATTTGCTTTAGCTTTATCCTTTTCGAGTTCTTTTTCAATCAGGATTCGCTTCAAATAGTAACCGATTGCACCACCAATCAGCAAAGCAATCAGGGTAATCGGAATCCAAAACCATATTCCATTCATCTATCAACCTCTTCAAGTAAGGTATTCTGTGTAGATTCATTCATCTTAAATTCAGCCTGAATACGTGCGATGGCAGCGCGGGTGGTTTCATATTGAAAACCACGGCGGGCTAAATAACCTAGTAACCTTTGACGGAATTCAGGCCATTCCAAATTTTCTATCCTGCGAACATATTTCTTAGCAGCCAGGTATGCTGCCTCATCCTCGTCGAAGGACTCAAGCACTTGCTGGATGGTTTCCTGCTCAACACCTTTTTCTTGCAATTCGTACGACAATGCGCGGCTACTGCGTGGACGAAATTCAGTACGGTTCTCCACCCAGTCTTTCGCAAAGCGCTGATCGTCCAGCAGTCCATTTCTGCGCAAGCGAGCGATCACTTCCGTTATGATCTCTTCTGGAGTTTGCCGTTGCTTTAGGCTGCGGATAATCTCGGATTCAGAGCGGTCGCGATAATTAAGCAATCGGAGCGCTTGTTGATATGCCACCTCGCCAGCGTCTTGTGCCTTGAGCTCCGCGATCTTCTCATCGGTTATCACCTGTCCGACCTGTAACCAGGCGGCAACGATGCGGGCAAGGCCAAAAGCATATTCCCCGTCGAGGTAGACACTAACTCGAGAGCGGTTGCGCTTTTGGGCTTTTAGGGCGGTGATTTTTCGCTCCGATTGGTTCATCAAATCGCGTATCTAATAAAAAACAGCCGTGATCACACCTTGATCAATCGCGGCTGCTTGGGGGATATTCTATATCTCAGTTATATGACACGACAGGCGAAACGTGCCATGTAGACCACACAAAGGTCTATTTACAGCAAATTATTAACCTGTCAAGCACATCTATCTCAATGATTGGCAATGGCGATAAGGTCTCGAGTTCCGGCACAGGATATAAGGCCGGCCGCAGTCACATGCGCTAAATTTATAGTCACTTATTCCAGTTCGAAAATACACCAGGACAATCATTTTTTCTGAGACAAGCTTTTTCAAGCGTTAGATTCCAAAGCCGTGATCGATCAAAAATCAGCAGGAGAACCTGGGTTACATTTCTTAATGCAACCAATGATTTATTAATGGTCTATATTGTTAGGTATTATATCATTATGTGCATAGAAAATCACACAAGATTTGTTGGGCTTATAGCCTTCACTATAATGGGAAATCTTTTATTCACCCCAAATTTATTCTAAATGAAAAAAAATACCTTGCACTATACCGAATTTCGGGGATCTGGATAGGTGAAATCATCCAAAATCCCTCTTTTCCTTCATCTGCGCAGGTCATATTCTTCTTGTTTTTACATCATGCCAAGCAAACCAGATATAATATGTCATATTAGTTGCGGATGACCTAGTAAGATTGCGTTATCAATTTGATAGTTTCGCCTGTCAGGAGTTTAACTTCGATTGAGGTGCTGCTGGATCACCAATATCTTTTTTGGTAAGCCATGTAATTCATTTAGGCAAGTTATCCAGGAAATAATGTGACAAAAGCTACTATGCGGGTGAAGAAAATTATGCGAATATTATTGCATTGACTGGAGACCATTCTTCGATACCTGAAAACCCCAATACCAATCGTGAAGGAGTTGAATATGACCAAAATAACCCGTGAGGATGCTCTCGAATATCATCGCCTGGGTGGGAAACCTGGTAAAGTTTCGGTGGTTCCAACCAAACCGATGGCGACCCAGAGAGATTTGAGTCTGGCATACACCCCAGGCGTTGCTGTTCCGGTCTTGGAAATTGAGAAAGACCCTGAGTTAGGCTATGAATATACTTCCAAGGGAAACCTGGTTGCAGTTGTTTCTAACGGGACAGCCATACTCGGTTTGGGAGACCGGGGGGCACTGGCGTCAAAACCGGTTATGGAAGGCAAGGGCGTTCTCTTTAAGCGCTTCGCTGATGTGGATGTTTTCGATATCGAGGTTGACACCCATGATCCTGACGAGGTGATTCAGGTTGTTGCAGCCATTTCTCCGACATTTGGCGGCATCAATTTAGAGGATATTAAAGCCCCAGAATGCTTCTACATCGAAGAGAAGCTGAAAGAAATGCTGAATATCCCAGTCTTTCATGATGACCAGCACGGGACGGCAATCATCTCTGGCGCAGCTTTAATGAATGGCTTGGAAATTGTGGGTAAACGCATCGAGGAGGCTCGAATTACCATATCAGGAGCGGGGGCTTCGGCTATTTCGTGCGCTGAACTGATGGTAAGGCTTGGGGCACGCCGCGATAATATTCTTCTCGTCGATACCAGGGGAGTTGTCTACCAGGGCCGCACGGAAGGTATGAACAAGTATAAGGAGCGTTTTGCTCATGATACGGATGCCCGCACGCTAGCCGATGCCATGCGTGGCGCTGATGTTTTTTATGGCCTCTCCATTGCGAATATTCTGACACCCGAAATGGTGAAAACGATGGCGGAAAGTCCCTTGATCTTTGCCATGGCTAATCCGGATCCGGAGATTCGCTATGAACTTGCGAAGGAAGCCCGCCCTGATGCGATTGTTGCTACAGGTCGCTCGGATTACCCAAATCAGATTAACAATGTGCTTGGTTTCCCGTTCATATTCCGTGGCGCTCTGGATGTGCGTGCCAAAGCGATCAATGAAGAAATGAAAGTCGCTGCCTCGCATGCTTTGTCAGCCTTGACCAAGGAGGACGTTCCGGATAGTGTGCTGCGCGCATACGGGCTGGAAAGCCTGAAGTTCGGCCCGGATTATATTATCCCCAAGCCGCTAGACCCGCGCGTCCTGCTGTGGGAATCGCCTGCAGTCGCCAAGGCAGCCATGGACTCCGGTGCTGCTCGCCGCCACATCGATTTGGAAGAGTATGGCGAGCAACTAGCCTATCGCCAGGGGATGGGGGAACAGGTGCGTTATTACATCATGCACCAGGCTCAGAAGTGCCCAGAGCGCAAGCGTGTGGTCTTTGCGGAAGGCGAAGAGTCTAGGATCATCCGGGCTGCAGCCCAGATTGTAGAGGAAGGTATCGCGACTCCGATCCTGATAGGTCGATCAGATGTAGTCACGCAAAAAATTGTTGCCTTGGGTCTTGACTGCTGCCCGGAGATTATCGATCCAAATAATTTCGAGCGGATTGGTGAGTATGCACAGGCGTATTACGAAATTCGGCAGCGCAAGGGTGTTGTCCTCCAGGATGCCAAGAAGCGTGTGTGCGAGCCGAATGTTTTTGGCCCGATGATGGTTGCCATGGGGGATGCGGACGCCTTTGTCTCTGGTCTGACATACGATTACCCTGAAGTGCTCCGTCCTGCTCTGCAAATCCACCACACCCATCCGGGTGCAGAGCGGGCAGCGGGCGTGTATATTATGATCGTCGATAGCCGGACATACCTGTTCACCGATGCAACCGTGATCATCGATCCCACCGCTGAGGATCTGGCGGAGATTGCTTGCCTGGCAGCCGATTACGCCCGCCAGCTAGGATTGGAGCCGCGCGTGGCTTTACTCTCCTTCTCCAACTTCGGCAGCACGCCCCATCCACTCTCTGACAAGGTGCGCAAGGCGATACAGCTCATCCGTGATAAATGCCCCGATTTCGCAGTGGATGGTGAGATGCAAGCGGATACGGCTGTCGTCTCTGAGATCGTCGATGAGCGCTATCCCTTCAGCCAGGTCAAAGATGCCAATGTGCTGGTCTTCCCATCCCTGGAATCAGCCAACATTGCCTATAAACTGGTTGCCCGGCTGGGTAACGCTGAGGCGATTGGTCCTATTCTCTTGGGTGTGGGCGCACCCATCCATGTCTTGCAAACAGGCGCTGAAGTGCGTGATATTGTCAATATCGCCGCGGTTGCAGTCATGGATGCAATGAACCGCAAGGGATGTGAATAGAGAACAGATCGTGTTTATTACGAAGGACTAAGATAATAATGACCCCCATTTATGGGGGTCATTGCAATTTATGGATATCGCTGTGCATCAATTGAATAGGATGACGATATACTTACTCGCTTCAGGCTTTCGATGGTCATGTCCAATGAACAAGAAATGTAAGGGAAGGCTCCAGGATAACAGCTAAGGTTGTTGGTTAGAAAGCCAAGAGCTGGGATGTCTGGTACCGCTACGCCAAATTGGTCAGTTGTGAGTGGTTGTGTACATAATTAAATAGGTCCATCTCTACACAATCACGCGCCTTCTGCACGCGGGGGATTCTTTGCCTGAATATTATGTGCTGTAAGCTTCGTATTTAACCAATAGCTTATATTGAAAGCGTTCGGAAACCCGAAGATCATACATGAGCTAAAACCATTGCACGGCTGCGAACCAGTTCTGGGCGATCATAACGTTGAGCCGCCAACGCAACAGCCAAGGCTGCAATGTAAGTCAGGCAGACGAACTGGCACACACGCAGAAAGGTGAAGCATTGAAAGTACTTCAATCCGAAGTAACGTTTGATCCAGGCGAAATGGCGCTCGATGTCCGAGCGTGGCCGGATCACCAGACGCCACCACTGGCGCAAGAAAAATGGTTCAGCCAGCTTGCGTTTGCCAGCCCGACGCAGGTTGTAATCCACTGCGGCATGAGCGCCCAGGATCTCGAAGACGACCCAGAAAAAGCGCCGATCAAAGTAGGCGGCATCGGCATACACGACCAGCACTCGAAAGCCGTAGACGAGAGCGGCCACCAACACGATGAGCCATCCGACCAGGGAATCATGCACATTGGCTGGGGTTATCAGGACAAACACGGGCAAGTTGGCCTGTCTACACAGCAGCGTATGCACCTTGTAGCCGAAGACATGCGCTTTCCCGGCGTATTGCTGCCAGGCTGCGCCTGGATCGGCCTTGTACCAGGCTTCCAGAAGGGTCGAGTCCACGATCAATTCCTTGCCGGTGATGGCTCCCAGGCGGATCAGTTGCGCCACCAACGCCAGAAAGAAGAACAGGAAAGGCAGAACGCCCAGGGCTTGCCGCCTTTCCCAGTACTGGCCTTTCGAGATCGTCTGCAACTTACCTTCTCCGGTGCGCTCCCTGAAGCCCAGGACGAGTGCCAAGGCTTCATTCGTCGCTACCCAGTCCACCATGTGCTCATAAGATTTACGCCAGGTCGTTTGCACCACTGCCATCAACAAGATGCCGCTGTCCGGGTAAGTCAGCGGTCTGCCGCCAGGACCACGAGGCAAGCAGGGCTTGCTCAAGCGCCGGCTCATCCCCAACGCCCATGCGGCCAGCTCCTGAGCATGGATGATCGTCAGAAGCTGCTCCGGGCTGAGGCGCAATTTGCCACGCCGCTTGCCCGGATGGGACGACAAGTCCAAGATAGGAACCGGTTTTATGATTGCCGATTGCAGCCATGTAATGATAGACTCCATGCTGACTACTCCTGCTTATGGGAAGATCGTGGCGGTACACGCATCTTATCCCATTTGCCTGAGTAGTCAATCTTTTAAGGTTCAATTTGAGAGTTTCCGAACGCTCTCATAACTATGATTTATTCTCTGAATCGTGACTTGGATTCAACTCGTAAGTGCAACAGGTATATTCTCTTTAAAGAACTCCTGAAAAGGAGAATTGAAGGCAAGACACTTTCTTGGACGATGATTGAGTTTGAACATAGCGGCTTCAATCTCTTCTTCGGAAATGGTATCAAAGTCCCGACCTTTCGGGAAGTATTGTCGCAAGAGACCATTCATATTTTCGTTTGATCCACGCTCCCAAGCGGCATACGGATGGGCAAAGAAAAAATCCGCCTCCAAAATAT
>DATCYX010000531.1:0-5753 GCA_036526235.1 Anaerolineales bacterium
CCATCCCCACACAACGCCGCTCCTGGAGCGAGCCTGGCAAGATTAGCTACCGGGTTTCCGATGGATTGCAGGATGAACCCCCGGGGACGGACATTTACGCCCTGCATATCCAGCGCCACGTGGCGGTAACGCCTCTCAGCCTGGATCTGACTTCGCGCGTCGATTTAATGATACTGAAGGACTCCCTGGAGTAATAAATCCCTATTTTTCAAACTGCGCCAACATGACAGCGTGAATATGGGGGTTGGCAGCTAAGATGGATTGTTGTGGGGAGAGGTAATCGGTCCCTCCATGGATGTTCGTAACCACCGCGCCGGCCTCCTGCGCAATCAGCGCACCAGCCGCCACATCCCAAGGGCTCAGGCGTAATTCCCAAAAGCCATCGAAACGCCCGCAGGCTACATAAGATAAATCTAGAGCAGCCGAACCCAGGCGGCGAACTGCCTGGCTGAGCAGTGAAAAGCGGGTATAGTGATCCAGGTTGTTATCCGGATTTTCGCGAATATCGTAGGGAAAACCGGTGACCAGCAGGCTGTTATCCAAATCAGGTGTGTCTGAGACGCGGATGGGTTCCCCATTCAGCCAGGCACCGCTCCCCGCCTCCGCACTGAAGCACTCATCCCGCATGGGGTCGTAAACAACGCCGAAGCGCATCCTCCCCATCTCCTGGAATGCCAGTGATACAGAGAAAATTGGGACGCCATGGGCATAATTGACCGTGCCATCTAACGGGTCTATATACCACAGACAGCAGTCTTCTCCAGCTTGCCCTCCGCTCTCCTCAGCCAGGATGCGGTGATCAGGAAAGCGCCTACGGATTTGCGCCAGTAGAAAAGCCTCGGATTGGCGATCCGCTTCGGTGACCAGGTCGATGATTCCCTTGTGGTCGACCTGTTGCCGCTGACCGTACTTGGCACGCAGGATGTCACCCGCCTGGCGTGCTAAAAATTTGAGGTCTGTTAATGAGGGGGTCATAAGCTGTTGTACTGTCCTAATAAAGGATAGATATTTTTCAGCGCGCGCAGGGTTTCTTCACCATTGGCGCAGGTCGGTGTGTAGCACCTTCATGGTATTTTGTTACCTTAATTATTCGAGCTACTTGCTGCACTCACTAATGCCTGTAACAACTTTTCATCATGCACATGAGCGACAATCGACAACCGGTCCCCAGCTTGGAGCACTGTATTACCATGAGGGATGATCAAACGCTGACCACGGTGTACACTGGCCACCAGGCTATCCTCCGGCCATGCAATTTCCGACAACGATTTCCCATCCACCGCACTGCCAGATGCCACCACGAACTCGAAAACATTGACACCGGAGACAGCTCCCAAACGAGCATGGGTCAGCTGGTGTTGGATCGCCACGCGTCGCGTCAGCGCTCGTTCATAAGCCCGTATGATATCCGAACGGCTGATCCACCCGAGAAGTCTACGCGTTTGAGCAGGGTCGACGACTGGAAGGCGACCAATATCCCGGCTGCTCATGCGTGCCAGGGCTTGGTTGACGGTTTCATCGGGGTAAGCTACTACCAGCCGCTGAGAACAGAAACGGGTCACGGGCAGATCGATGTTATGCTCGTCTTGTTCCACAGCAGCTTCGATATCCTGCACTGTGATCACACCACACAGATTCCCAACGCCATCAACCACAGGCAGACCATGCATGCGCACCCCTTCCAGCAGAGCCGGGACCATGCCTAGAGGGGTTAATGCGGGCACCGGTTCCGGCGCAGGGCGCATCACTTCGGAGACGGTGAGGTTTTCCATGACATCCACATCCCGGCCGCGCCGCAAGCGAATGCCACGCCGCGTGAGTTTTAGGGTGTAGATCGACTCCTTGTGCAAGCGCTCCGCTAAGATCAGGCTGGCGATCACCGCCGCCATCAAGGGCACAATCAAGCGATAATCGTTGGTCATCTCGAACACGATCAGTATTGCCGAGAAGGGGGCACGTGCCGCTCCAGCAAAGACCGCTGCCATGCCAACCGTGGCGAAGGCCCCTGGTCCAGCGGTGGCACCTGGGAATAGCCGCTCAACTAAAAGGCCAAACGCACCACCCAAGGCAGCCCCTGTAAACAGAGCAGGCGCAAAAACCCCACCAGAATTACCTGATCCCAGGGTAAAAGATGTAGCCAAAGGTTTCAAGAAGATCAAAGCCAGTAAAAGCAGAAATGAGCTTCTTCCCAGCAAGGCATCTTCGATCACCGAAAAACCGGAACCAAAAACATGGGGGATATTAGCGATTAGAGGCAGACCGGTGCGTGCTTCCTGGGCTGGTACACCACCCCGAGCGAGAACCAATGGGTAAATCAGCGCCAGACTACCTAACAAGAGCCCACCCACAGCAGGTTTAACCGCCTGTGGAAAACGCCAGTTGTCAAAAAGATCTTCGAACCAATACAAGATTTTAATAAATCCAACTGCAACAAAGGCTGCCAGGGCGCCCAGCAGCACATAGAGAAGCACCTCCCAAGGCGTACGCATACCGTAACTCGGGATGGCAAAGGCGGGGTTCTCACCCAACATCACGCGCGCCAGCGTGGAAGCCGTGACCGCTGAAATGACCACATTACCCAGATCCCCTAAATGCAACTCACCCAGGATCACCTCCATGGCAAAGATCACCCCAGCAATTGGCGCGTTGAAGGTGGCTGCAATCCCAGCTGCTGCCCCACAAGCCACCAGGTTTCGGATGCGATCAGACGATAGTTTCAGTCCCTGACCAATCGAGGAGCCCAGTGCCGCGCCGACTTGCACAATTGGACCCTCGCGACCAGCAGATCCGCCGCTCCCTATGCATAACGCGGAAGCAAGAATTTTAGCCACTACAACTCGGGGTCGGATGCGCCCGCCGCGCAGGGCAATTGCCTGCATGACCTCGGGAACGCCATGTCCCTTGGCCTCACTGGCGAAGAAAGCGATAATCGGCCCAGCCAGCAATCCACCAAATATGGGTATAAGCAGGATCAGTCCTCGACCTAGAGAGCCAAGCGCTAGCTCGCTGCCTTCGAAGAATATTTTTTGTACGAACTCGATCAGTCGAATGAATAAGACCGCACCGATCCCAGTGCCTGCTCCAACCAGGATGGCTGTTCCGAGCGACACAGTTGTTTCAGATAGAACAATGCGATCAAGTACTCTCTTGGCCTGCGTACGAGCATCTTCCATTATTTCTCTCCAAAAGGGCATTTAACCGTGCCCAAGCTCTAGTAATGCGCTCCGGAGAATAGATCCCGAATTGGATAGCGCCTCTTGCTCGTGTGGCATGAGCTTGGCTTCAATAATGTGCTCGATCCCTCGCTCCGAAAGCACGCAAGGGACGCTCAAGCACACGTCCTTCATGCCATACTCCCCATCCAGAAGATTTGATACGGTGAGCACACTGCGCTGGTTGCGTAAGATCGCCCCCACAATGCTCACCAAGGCTAATCCGATAGCATAAAAAGTGGCCCCTTTATAATCGATAATATGGTAGGCGGAATTGCGCACCTCCTCGACGATCCTGGATTTCTCCTCCTCCCAATTTCCACAACGCTTACAGAACGGGCAATAATCATCGATCGGCACGCCTGCAATGTGCGTCATCGACCAGGCCGCTACTTCACTATCCCCGTGCTCGCCTAAAATGTAAGCATGAACATTGCGCACATCCACATCGCAATGGCGGCTGAGTGCATACCGAAAGCGAGCGCTATCCAGTACAGTGCCTGAACCAATGACCCTGCTTTTATCCCAACCTGATCTTTTCAAAGCCACATAGGTCAGGACATCCACGGGATTGCTGACAATTACCAGGATTGCCTGAGATCTCTCATGTAGAATATCATCAACGATTGCTTCAATGATGCTGGCATTGCGCTGGAGCAGGTCCAGGCGCGTTTCCCCCTGGCTTTGTTTGCTGCCCGCGGTAATCACGATCACTTGCGAATCGGCATAATCTCGTTGCTCCCCTGCATGGATCTCAACCGAAGGGAAAAATGGCACCCCATGCAGCAGGTCAAGCACCTGTCCACGCGCTAACTCTTGATTACGGTCTATTATAGCGATCTCGGAGGCTAAACCGCTTTGTGCTAAGGCATAGGCAAACGTGGATCCCACGGCGCCTGCACCGACTATAGAAACCTTTCGATACTTCCAAGGCTTTGCGTTGGTCATAAGAAATACCTTCTCTCTCAGGATTTGCGCAATCTAATGAAGAATGGATCGATGGAGGGCTTCCTCCCCAAGCTTCCTCATCCCATCTCCCGTTGTGGAAATCCTGTCTTTATTATCAACCACTTCCTGTCAGCTATCCACATCAGACTTCCAGAAAAAATGATCCATCTGGCAGAGATGTTGAAAACCCAAACGCCGATATACGCTGAACCCCATCTCGGACGATTGCAGGATCCCAGCGTGATAGCCTAATTCAGCGGCTTGCTGCAACGGGAACAACGTCAGAGCTGCGCCGATCCCTTGCCCCCTTGCTTCAGGAATCGTGGCAACATTATAGATGCCTGCCACACCAGCTCCGAGCAAGAGTGTGGAGTTTGCCACGGGTTCGCCATCCAAATAGGCAAGGTAATGCCGAATTGGAAGATCGAGTCCCAGGCTGGCAAGCAGTTCAAAAAAGTCTATCGACCACGCTTCGGGCAACCCGTAGCCAAGCATAAAGCTACGTACCCACACCTCTAAGGCCTCCAGATCATCAACTACCCGGATTACGAGTTTCTCGGGCTGTGGAACGGAGCCTGGTAAAGCAGCCAGGTGCACAGCCATGCCAGGAGTGCTTTTATCGTAGCGAAAGCCATGTGCGCTCAGGTGGCTAGACCAGCTATCCGGCCTTAGATTGGGCTCCAACCACCAGGTAAAACTCGTCACGCCGCGTGATTTGAAATAGGATGCCATATCGCGGACCAGCTGGTCGTCGTCCAGTTCAGCAGACTCTGCGCTGAGGATGCCCTGAAACCAAGGGTGCGGAATCGGGGTATGCCAACGCACCAATTTGGGATGTGTATAGAACTCAGATTTTGAGGAACGTCCAAGTATATGGAAGAAGGCGTACAGGTTGGCTTTGACTGATCTGGCGAGGCTCGGGGCGGAGAGATCTTTCAGTATATTTAACATGGCAATATTCGATCTCGAGTTACAACATTCTAATCTCGGTGGGTCGGTCTCCGAATTATACTCATAAATTTTTACTCCCATTCTAGAGATGGAAGAAATATTTTCACCCATAATCAAATTAAAGACCATGCCCCGGATTGAACTCCGGGGCTTGGGTACAACACCTATTCGATTGCAAAGTTATGTTTTGGACAACAATCTCAAAAGTATTACTTGATGATTATTGCACACGTACTTTGATATAGGGGGTGCCATCTGATTTAAGCCTGGCAATCAGGCGCACATCTACATCGGCAGGGATGGTAACCGGGCCAACGCTCATGCTGGGCAGCTCAACCAGGCTACCGTTTATGACCGCAGAGACCATAATCGTGTAGGTGCCAGCGGGCAAATCAGCAGAGAAACGATCTTTGAACTTCAATGGGACTACAGCATATAAACCGTCGGTGGAGGAAACCGTGGCGATTACAGGTAATTCCCTCGAGAGACCCAGGTTCCTGCCATTGATATCATGGTACACAGAGACATTGAAGGTGCCATTTTCAGCTTTGGCTGTCGACGTGCTAAAGGCCAGAGCACCAGCCAAGACAGCTACCAAAGTTAGGACAATCATAATGTGGGGAAAGCGTTTGTTCATCGTAA
>DATCYX010000532.1:0-5924 GCA_036526235.1 Anaerolineales bacterium
CTGGTCGCCAGATTGGACAGCTCCATGATCTCGGCACGCGTTTCGGCATCCAGCTCGTCCAACGTGGATTTATGCTCGTTAGAGACCACCATCAGGTGGCCGCTGTTGTATGGGAAACGGTTTAAAATGATAAAAGCTCGCTGACCGCGGTAGACAATTAAGTTCTCCGGGCCGTCGGGCCGTGACAATTCAATGCAGAAGGCGCACTCATTTTTTCGGTTGTAGTTTTGTATGTACGACATTCGCCAGGGAGACCAGAGATGTTTCATAAAGGTAGCTTTTCACCTGCGGTGATAGTTCAAGGCTATTGTAGCAAATTAAGCGAATTTCAGGAAGTTTGATATCCCGGATGTTACTGTCAAGAATTTCCATAGAATCTCCACAAGAGAGAATTCAATGCCAATGGACATAGCGGTATAGTTCTTCCACCCAGGGTTTGTCCTGATCAGGGCCGTCGAAAATGGGCATATGTGCATGCAGGTACTCACTTCTGTCTAATCTATCCAGCGCCAGACCTTTTCTGCGATCAGGCTGCTCGGGTGGCTCAAGCGGCAAGTATTGAAGAGCAAGATGCTTCAAGGCCTGTTTGTGTTGACAAAGAGCCAGCATTGCTCTTGCTCCCCGCAATTTCCAGCAGCAGCCGTGCCCCTTCATGCGGTGGATGACCAGCTTATCCACATTGCCTTCGATGGCACCCAGGCTGCACAGCCCACTTGGATAACCTCTCTGGGTTAGATCCAGCAAACCGTCCTGTTGGTGGTAGATATACTGATAGAACTGCTTTAGTTTTTCTTTTCTTTTGCCAGAGGCCTGATCAATCCATTGCATCACTTCCTGGCATACCGCTGCGAAACCATGTTGACGCAATTTCTTGACCATTTCTTGGGCTGCGAGCCTGTCACCCATGGCTCTGCGAGCTGCCCGGCTCAGGTGAAATCGATCCAGCACGAACTCCTCGGGCTGCCCAAAGCATTAGAAGGTGTGGCGCACCCATTGGTTGCCATCGGTTCCCGTGATCAGCAGCCTGGTTTTTTCCAGGTCATAATAGCGATGGGCTGTTTTCAATACCTGCTCCTGCCATGCTTCACCGCTGAGCCCCAGGGCGGCGATACTACATTTATCCGCCAATCGATAGCGCTTCTTGCCGAGCGGTTTCTTGCCACTGTAGAGCGTGGCCACCCGTACTTCGACCGAGCGCCTGTTCTCCCTTTGCAAATGCAGCCATACCCCATCGCTTTCCCCGTATAAGACCTCCGCCTCCACCGTTCCCTTTGGGATGGCCTCACCACCTTCGAATACCCGCCTGTTCTCACCTTCTTCTCCGTCTGCCTACCTCCCAGACCATCTTTTGGATGCTGCTGTGACTTACTTTTGTTTTCATCAACCAGCTCATTTCATCCGCCGCACGCCGGTAGGTCCCTTCACAGGCCAGATAAGCTCCCATTTGTTGCACTCGGTGACTCTCCCGGTCATACCGCTCCACTCCTAAGATCTCATCCAGTGGTTTCCTCCTCACACCCTTTTCGTCTTTATAGATGCGTCTCTGGTAGCGGATCCTTCCCGCGCTGCTCAAGATGCTGCGCTCTTCGGTGCCTACATTCTGCCATCCTGCTGGCACTTCTTTGCGCAATTCCTCATCCAATCCCTTTATTCCAGCCATCAGCACTGTCATCCCCATCTCTTGTACCACCTGGCTGATCCCTGTCTCTAACTCCGCAATCCTTATCTCCCGTGTGTATTCGATCACTTGCCCATTGACTTTTAGGGTTATACTTAATTCGACAGCCTTGTCTGTCATCTGAGAGTTCCTTTCTGTGTTGATTGGTGTCAACAACAATATAGATCGGAACTCTCTCTTTGTGCAAGTATTCTATGGGTTTATGATACAGTAACGCGATGTTGTCCAACAGAACTATACACTTTACGGGATATGATTGGTGAGTCTTCCTAGAGCGATTGATAGGATTGGTGATATCCAAGAGATCAAGGAATGGGAGCAAGTGATTCCTGGTGTCTGCATTGATCAGTAAATGTTGAAGCAGACCTATCATGAGGATAAAGAAGAAATCCGAAATATTCCTGCATCCATGAAGTTCAATGATCCCAATTCCCCATAGTGAAAGACCGGCTTTGATAGCCGGTCTTGACACATTAAAAATAAGAGTAGTTGTTTACGGGGCGTATGGTAAAACGACGGCGTCAATGGCATGGATGACACCATTGGCAGCGGGCACATCAGTCACAATAATAGTGGCTTCTCGACCCAGATTATCGGTGAGCACTCCACCATCTTGAAGCAAGAAGCTCTTATTCAGTGTACGGATGCGCTTCGAATCAACCACATCCTCCGCATAGCGCGAACCGTGAGCCACGTGATAAAGTAAAACATCGGTCAGAAAAGCCTGAGGTAGCGTGCCGATATTATCAGGGGTGAGCCCGAGCGCTGCAAAAGCGGCATCGGTTGGTGCAAATACTGTAAACTGACCATTACCGGATAGAGTATTCAGCACTGCTGGATCAGCAGCCAGTACGGCGGCGATCAGAGTGTCAAACTGGCCTGCGAAGGGGCCATCACTGTTGACCGCAATGGCCACATCGACAATCGTCGGTCCTTTTGGTCCAGCCAATGCACCCGAGACGAAGACCGATAAGGTAAAAGCTAGAACTAGCATTAGTGCGATAGCTTTGGTTGACTTTGACATTGTACTCTCCTTAAGCATGTAATATTTTATATAATATATCAGATTAACTACGTTTTGTCAATATATTGTTCATATATTATACAAATATTAATCTTTCACCGCTTAAACGACGGCAAGCCATCGTAATGGCTTGCCGGCACGCGCTCAGCACTCGTGGCCACATCTCGCGTACTATTTTTTGCAGTGACCGGCAGTGAAGTGTTAGATTATCCTGGCGGCGGCTTCACCCCTAAACCTGCCAGTAACGACTCAAATCCTCCGGAAATCGGTTGGGAGCCTACGATTTGATTGCCTTCAACCTTAAACCTTGTTTTGGATTCCGGCGTTACGATCCTTTTGCCGCTGGCCGGGATGACGCCCAGGCCCATCATCGACAGGTCCAAATCGCCCGTATGTGTCCCTTCAAAATGAAAGGTCAATATGACGCTGTCACCCTCTTCGGAAATATCGTGGACCACCCCCTTAAAACCGATAAAAGCAGTCAGTAAAAGTTGGCTCATGCCGATATATGCTGCTTTGTCCGACATAACGTTTCCGTCTTTGTCGAGACCTTGATAGTCGTCAGAGAAATACTTCGTAGCCGCTTCCCCGATGCTTGAGGGCGGATTGGCCCATGAATCCTTATGCCACCTTCGTATAACGTCTGCTTTACTCGTCATCTTGCTCTCCTTTGGGTATGATTGGGCGCAGTTTCCGATGCGCACATTTGGTTGGCAAGGTTGGATGAACCAGGAATTGATGTAATGAGCAGTGATACGACATCCGCTATTGCCGTGGGTATACCCCATATTAACTATTGCTAAATTAATCTGGGACTTTGCAGATGCATCGTTGAGGTCCCGGTTTATGCCCCCATTGACAATCGCTAACTTGTCAATTATTTCCAAAGACCGTGGCTACAACAAAAATATTATAGCGCATATTGCGATAATTTAGAGATGTTTTGGATTATTAACTAATGGTTCTCTAATTTTTGGAGTCAGACTTAAGGAATTTACGTGTTGATCACTTCGTGTAGGGAAAATCTTCGTCTGCGCTCTGTGTGTCTCAGCGGGTTGGACTGATTGGGCTGGTGGACTGGCGTCCACCACTACGAGCAGATTACCTTACCCTTCTTTTCCACTCTTCCTTGAGCTGCAGCTGTCGGGGACTCTGCCCCGATTCAAGGCTTAAGAAATCCACCAGAAGGCGGTTAAATTGACCTGGCTCGTCCAGCATGGGGAAGTGCCCCGACTTCTCGAATATGATAAATTGAGATTCTTCAGGCAGCTCTTCTACGTGATTAGAGTTGGGCGTTTCGATGAGGGGATCATTCCCGCCGTGAACTAGCAGGCAAGCAGTGGCAAGCTGGTGGGGCAGGCAGGCCAATTCCACCCCTTGCAGGCTGGTCAGAGAAAGCAGAATGGCTTTATGGTCCGCCTTGGGAGCATCCACATAGGCTGCCTCAGCAGCCGGTGAGCGCCCCAAAAGCCAGCTGGCCAGCTCGCTCGGGGAGTTTAGGCGCAGGCGCGAGTTAATTCTATCCTCACCGAATGGCATGCCGATGGTCATGACACGGTCTACACCTTCGGGGTGGCGGCTGGCATACAGCATGGCGATGACTGCCCCCAACCCATGACCCACCAGGGCAATCTTGCCAATGCCCAGGTTGTTGACAAATTCTTCCAATAAACCGACCTGTTGTTCAATGGAATAATAGCTGGGATTCTTGCTTGTATCTCCGAAACCCCACAAATCCAGTGCATAGGCACGAAATGATAAGGAAGTCGCCTGCATGCTTGGGATCCAGTAGCGCCAGGAGCCGATCCAATCGTGCAGGAAGAAGACCGGGCGTCCGCGGCCTAGCACTTCGTAATGCACAATTTCGTCCTGCAGGATGACAGCACTCATGAGTCAGTAGCACCTGATCTTCAGATCATTCAACCATTACCAAAATTCGCAAGAACAGCTCCCACACGCTCAGCCAATTGTTCGGGGGCAAAGGGCTTGACGATGTACTCAACCGCGCCCAGGTTCAACCCGGTCTGAATCTCTACCTCTTGACCTTTCGCCGAGAGAAACACAACCGGAATTTGGCGTGTCTTCTCATTGGCCTTTATCTTTTCGCAAGCTTCAAATCCAGTCATGCGCGGCATACGTACATCCAGAAGTATCAGGTCTGGAAGCATTTCCTGTGCCGTCAAGTAGGCCTCTTCCCCGTTGGTCGTCGCCGTAACCTGATGCCCAGCGAAACTCAGCGTGAAAGTGATTAATTCTCGGATATCTTTTTCGTCTTCGGCAATTAATATGCGCGCCATGTTTTTATGATCCATGCCAAACGATACTGGATAAGAGAGCAGAGAAATTTCATCAGATTCGCTACCCGGTTACTCCTTTGCTAACTGTCTGACCTGCTCATCGTGGAACTTTTGACTCCCTGCTTGGTCATGCTGAAACGCTGGCAATGTGAATGAAAATGTACTTCCTTCCCCAGGAACGCCGCTGCTTTCGACCCAGATGCGCCCATTGTGCATCTCAACCAGGTGCTGGACGATGGAGAGCCCTAAACCAGTCCCTGAGGTGGACAGGACAAAGGGGTGCTCACCGCGGACAAAGCGCTCGAAGACTCGAGCTTGCGCTTCTTCAGGGATGCCAATGCCTGTATCTTGTACATCTATTTGAATTTCATCCCCAGTTGCATGAACTTGAACGGTTATGCGACCCTTTGGTGCTGTGTAATAGTATGCATTCTCCAGCAGGTTATCCAGGATCAGGCGCACGCGTTCTGGGTCACCCATAGCAAGCGGCAATTCCGAAGCGGGGGCGAACTGAATATCCATCGGCTTTTGATCGCTCTCAGCGCGGGTCCGTAAGGCAGCTGCCCCTTGTGTAATGATCTCATCCAGGTTAAGCGGCAGCATGGAGAGAGTTACCTGACCGGATTCGATACGGGATATATCCAAAAGATCATTGACCAGGACGGTCAGGCGTTCCGTGTTATCGCGCACAATATCTAAGAACTCAACTTGTTGCTCGGTGAGGGATCCAGCTGCGCCCATCAGCAAGACATCGACATAGCCTTTGATAGAAGTCATGGGGGTGCGCAATTCATGACTCACTGTGGCTACGAACTCGCTCTTTAGCCGATCTAGCTGCACCTGGTGGGTGATGTCTCTGAACGTGGAGACTGTACCCAAGAAGTTATCCTCCATGATAACCGGCGAGAGGTGCACCGACACCACC
>DATCYX010000533.1:0-2791 GCA_036526235.1 Anaerolineales bacterium
ATTGATGATCTGCGCTACCGGGAATGGATGACGCAAAGATTACAGAAGGCCCTGCGATTTGCCGAAGTGCGTGAGGCATTGCAGGAACTGGGGGAGTTACTGGCTCAGATGGGCATGGATAAGCAACGTGTCGAGCAGATGATGCACCTGATGCAAGCAAATCAGAAAGCCCTTGAGGATCAGTTGCGCCAGTATGCTGGTCAACGTATTGCTGAAAATTTGAGTGAGCAGCGCCCGGATGACAGCCTGGATTCTCTCCTGAACCGTCCTTTTGGCACCCTCTCGGACAAAGATATGGATAGGCTTCGCAAGGAAGTACAACGTCTGGCTACAGTTCTACGCACAAGGGTGGCATTGCGTCAAAAGCGGGCAAAGAGCGGTCAGTTGGATGCCAAAAAGACCATCCGCGCCAATTTGAAGCACGGCAACGTCCCAATTGAAATTAAGCATCGCGAGCATAGCCTCAAGCCAAAACTGGTTGTCATCTGCGATGTGAGCACGTCCATGCGCTCCTGTTCCGAGCTCATGCTTAGCTTGTTATATGCTCTGCAAGATCAGATCAGCAAGACACATGCCTTTGCTTTCATCGACCACCTTGAATATATCTCACCAGATTTTGTAAGTGACGAGGCTCGTGAAGCTGTACAGCATGTATTAGCGCGCATGCCATCAGGTTATTACAATACAGATCTTGGCAACAGTCTGGAAAATTTCAGCCAAGACTTTCTTGATACCGTGGATGGGCGCACCACATTTTTGGTGGTGGGAGATGGGCGCAATAACTATAATGACCCTAGGGTGGATATCTTCAGCACGCTAGCCCGTCGCAGCAGGCGAACAATCTGGATTACGCCAGAGGCACCTGGTCTGTGGGGCAGTGGGGATAGCGATATGCTGAAATACGCTCCCTCCTGTGATGTAATCCTGAAGGCTGGCAACTTAGCGGAACTGACCACGGCGGTGGATAAACTGCTTGCTCCACATACATAATAGGTCAACTTCGCCTGATACAATCTTCCAATGGGACTCAAGAAACTCGGAAAAAGAAAAATCGTTGAGCGACCTCGTAGCCTGGGAATACTTGTGATCATAAAGATATTTCAAGGTCTGGGGCTACTTGGTTTTGGTGTATTCCAAGCAAGTCAATTTGGATGGGGATGGGGATGGGAAGGCAGCGAACTTGTATTTACGCCTCTTGTGCCATATTCGGTAATTGACCTTGCTTATTCTGGTTTGCTCTATTTGATTTTAGCGATCATCACGCTATTTATCGCTTTAGAATTGTGGTTGGTACGCAGATGGGCATGGCTGGCTGCCATGACGCTGCAAGGTCTCAGCTTGTTGGCTGCGCTATTTGGGTATCTTCAAGGGCAGCCGAACTATATCAGTATGGCCCTTGGGATAGTGCTGGTGCTGTATCTAAACCAAGCTGAAGTACAGGCGGTATTTCGCCGTTCACCGAAAAGTGCCTAATGGATAAATCTGGAGACCTAGCATTATTGCGTCGCTTCGAGCCGGTGCTTCGCTTCACTCGGGGTGAGCGGTTTTTCCCGATGGATGTAGAGCGATATATCGGCCAATGTAGCTTGTGGATGCAACAAGAAGGCCAAGAACCTGAGCTATTAGTCCCTCAAGGTGAATTAACTCTTGATAAATTGGTAGAGCCGCGCCAAATTGGATTTGGAGCGGTCCATTTCCTAAAGTTTATTGAACCTCTTGATATTCTGGAGCTAGCACGCTATTCCTTCGATCGGGCGGTCTCTTCAATCAGACAGGCGTTAAAACTCAGCTTGCAAGATCCCCTGCATAAATTTCGCGCGGGCAGGGGGCGATTGGCACGTGTCGGCTATGGCTCGCGCTTTGTGGATGCACTTTTCTCCCTGACGCTGATGCTGCGCGGCCGGGTCCCAGGAGATACGGCTGCTGCAGCAGCGCTCGCTTATAAGCGCATGCAAGATGAGAATGAGCGCTACTGTTATTATGGTCGTGTCGCTCGTCAGAACGGTTGGGTGATATTGCAGTATTGGTTCTTTTATCCTTTCAATAACTGGCGTTCTGGCTTTTTTGGCGTAAACGACCACGAGGGCGACTGGGAAATGATTAGCATTTATTGCTCGGAGACCCACTCTGATGGCGCAGAGTTGCCATCAGTTGACCGCTTGGTGCCAGAGTGGGTGGCATATGCGTCCCACGATTTCTCTGGCGACGATTTGCGCCGGCGCTGGGATGATCCAGAGATATTGAAGGTACCCGACGCCCAGGGCAATCTACACCCGGTAGTTTTTGCTGGGGCGGGCAGTCATGCCAGTTATTTTAGCCAGGGTGAGTATTTAACGGAGCTTGAACTTCCTTTTCTCTCTGCATTGGTTCAACTTGTGGATAAGTTACAAAGTTTGTGGGTGAAGGTCCTACACCAATCGAGTGGCAGTGCATCATCGCCTGGTTTTAATGTCTTTAGAATCCCATTCGTGGATTATGCCCGCGGTGATGGTTTGGCGCTTGGCCCTGGGCAGGATCGAGAGTGGCAGCCAGAGGTGATAAGCGAGAGCACAGCCTGGGCTATTTCTTATCGGGGACTTTGGGGTTTATATGCAAGGGATCCAATTGCTGGTGAAAACGCACCGGCGGGGCCGGTGTATAATCGCGATGGAAGCGTAAGGCAGAGCTGGTGCAATCCCCTGGGCTGGTCTGGACTAGATAAATTACCCCCGAACCATGATGCGCCAGAAGTTTTGAAGCGCAAGCTTGATGAAATTCAAGCCTATCAGGTGAGCCTAAAAACCAAAATTGA
>DATCYX010000534.1:0-2549 GCA_036526235.1 Anaerolineales bacterium
ACCTCAGTTATATATCGACGGTATCGCTGCCCGCGATGGGAATATGCCCGTTTGCCCATCGGGTGGTCTCTTAGGCGTTGGCAATCCAATCGCTGCGGCTGGCCTAATGAAGATTGCTGAACTCTACTGGCAGTTACGTGGTGAGGCAGGCAATCGCCAGATTCCTGGATCGCCCCGCAGAGGCCTTGCTCAAGCCTGGGGTGACCTGATGCAGGTTGGCACGGTCGTGATCATGGGACGTTAAATTTTGGCGGAGAATGAATATGACTGCGAAAATAACTAATTTTCCTGGTACACCCCTGGGTGAAGAAGATTTCGCCGAGGGAAAGGTGTTGTTCAATTACGATCAGATGCGCGGCGACTTCGCCTGGGATACTGGTATCGCTATCGGTCGCTATCTGGCAGCTCTGAAAGAAGGGATTATTTTGGGAGCGCGCTGCGCTACCTGTCGGAAAACCGTCGTTCCACCCCGCACGGTTTGCGAATGGTGTTTTCGGCCTATGCAAGAATATGTACCCCTTCAGGATTCGGGCATTGTCAACACTTTTTCGCTTTGTTACGTCACTTGGGATGTGCAAAGAATAAAAGAGCCTGAAATACCCGCCGTTATAGAGATTGATGGCGCATCCCCTCTGCATGGCATAATGCATAAAATTGGAGGCGTCGACCCTCAAAAAGTTCATATTGGCATGCGTGTGAAGGCAGTCTGGCGTCCCCCTAGTGAGCGCGAGGGAGCAATCACCGACATAATGTACTTCAAACCAATTGAGGAGGTGTAATATGAGCATCCTCGAACGTGATGTTAACGCTCCCGCTTCCTGGAATGGGAATCTACCGGTTACCAGTCGTTACACCTTTGGCCTTGCAGGTGAGCGATTTTTTCGAGCGATCAAAGATGAGGGACGTTTGTATGGCACGCATTGCCCAAACTGCAATCGCACATATGTGCCAGCAGCTTCCTTCTGTGAGCGCTGTCTAAGTGAGCTCACCGAATGGATCGATGTCGGTCTTGTGGGCGAGGTTCACACCTTCACGCTCCTCCATGAAAACTACGACGGGAGCCCCCGAGAGACCCCAGAGGTTGTCGCCTTCATCCGCATGGAAGATGGCGGATTGGTACACAGAATTGGTGAGATTCAACCTGAGGATTTGGAGATTGGCCTGCAAGTAGAGGCAGTATTCCAACCCCAGGAAGAGCGGAATGGATCGATTTTAGATATTCTATATTTCAAGCCAGCCAATTTATAAGCAAAACATTGATTGACGCGGCTGGCATGATCATTGCATCCATAGGTGCGATGAACTTTCAGAAGTTCATCGCACCCAAATTTAGGTTGCTATATAAGCTGTGCCTTCTATCGCTAAAAAAAACCTCGGACGATTGATCAAAATATTTCGCTACCGCCCCATGGATCGGAGTGAGGCTGTGACACTGATCTTGCCGGGCATCCTGGGAGTGCTCACACCTTTGTTATATGGCGTTGCACGCGCTCGCTACGGGATATTAAACTACGGCCCGGTGGCAGCCGATCTATGGAGTAGACCCTGGTATCTTCTTGCGATCATTGCTTATCTCATTTTTGCATTTGTTGGCATCTCTCGCATAATGGCATCCCGCCGCTATTTCGCCATTTATGAAGGCGGAGTGGCTCATAATTTAGGGAGAAAAATGACCTTCGCTTGGGAGGAGATTGCCGGAATTACCACTGAGACCACCCAAAACCAGTTCTTGGGGATCCTATTGCGCCCTTATGTTCAAGGATATATTTATCCAAACATTGGAGAGCCTGTCCGCCTGGACAACGCTATACAAAATCTTCCAGAGCTACTTACTATCCTTAAGGCGAAGCTCTATCCGCGCTTGCTGCCACGTCTTCAATCAAATCTAGAAAGCGGGCAATGGTTATACTTTGGCTCGCTCGCTATCCAACAAAAAGGGATCAAATTGCTAAACAAGCATCCATCAAATCGTGCCCAAGCCATACCCTGGTCTCAGATTACATTTGTCAATATTGAATCTGGATATATGGTGGTAGAATTATCCGACCGACCCCGTCTGAAGTTGCCGGTCTCAAAAATCCCAAATATCGAATTACTCCTCCAATTAATCAAAATGGGGGTGAACTCGTGACAAAATATCTCATTACCCAAACCCGCGCAGGTATTAATCGAGTCTTTCCAGCTTTTATCCTGCCCATCTTGCTTGTGCTGGTTAGCCTGGCTTGCACAATCCTGCCGATCCTGACGCCCTCAGAGACGCCCACACCTGGGCAAGAGATTCCTACTCCCGTTAGCGCAACCCCCATCCCGGAGAGCGAGGTTACTTTCCGCGTAGAGATCCCGGCAAACTCGCCCGGAGACCAACCGGTTTACTTGAATATTTTAGATGAAGTGAGCGGGCTGGCTCTAAACATGCAGACATATCCGATGGATCAAGAAGATCCACTTCATTACTCCTTGGTTTTGCCGTTACCCTATGCCTCCGCAGTGAAGTACCGTTATTCTCGACAAGGACCCGCAGCCATGGTAGAGGAGCATGTCTCAGATGG
>DATCYX010000535.1:0-5962 GCA_036526235.1 Anaerolineales bacterium
AATAGGGGTTCCCGTTTCATGAGAGCGGATAGATGACAAAATTACATCCAGCGCTCGCAGTCCTTCCAATGCGCCCGTCTCAGGCTGGGCTGAAACCTGGATGCAACGGGCAAATTCATCCAATTCATCCACCAGCATGTCACGCGACTCAAATTTCAGCTGCTCTATTGCAGACTTGGTCCTGTAAGTCAAAATGGTGGCTGCATCCATCTGGTCGGCATTTGGCCAGATTCTCATATCCGTTTGGTAATCGAGCACTCCCTCCGTCCCGTAAAGGCGCAGGTAGTATGTTTTGGGAGATACGTAACTTCCTGTCAACGTGCCAAGCGCACCGTTGGAAAATTCGAGTTGTGCAATCCCAACATCGTCAATCTCAGCGGAGGTTGCCAAGTGGGCAAAGGTGCCACGGACACGCTTGACTGGTCCCAGCCAGTACTGCAAGGTATCAGCATGGTGGATGCCCAGTTGCATCAGCGGGCCGCCTGGACAAGTTTGGCGATAATAGCGCCATTTGTCGGGCGTGAGGGTACCTGGCAAGGAAAAGTTCGCTTCTGCCAGCACAATTTGACCCAGCTTGCCTTCATCCAACATTTGCTTCACCTTGCGTGCGGCACCCGAACGCCGAAAGCCATGCCCTACAAACAGTGTTACACCTGCCGATTTGCACGCCGAATGCATCGCTATGCCATCTTCCAACGAGTACGCGATGGGTTTCTCGACAAAGATATGCTTTCCCCATTGAGCGCACTCTAGAGCCTGCTCCGCATGGACATCATTGGGCGTGATCAGAAGCACACCTTGGACTCCACCCCAGTTGATAGCCTGCTCGAATGTCTCTGGCGCAGCGCAGCCGAACTCAGCTGCTACAGCTTCTCGGGCAGCCACATCGCGGCTGTAACAGGCTACCAGGCGCAGGGACGGCGTTCGCTTGACAGCCGCCAGCATGTGTTTTCCCCACATACCTGTGCCGATCACGGTCACGCCAAGTGGTTTGCTCATGACACTATCATCCTGGTCATGGTCAATCGGCACCAGCATAAACCCCTGCAGTTTCAGGGTAAATGGTTTTTATGATCTTAAAGCGGTGGATATCCTGCGTGCCATCCATGTGCAAATATACAGCCGCGTCTCGAAAATGCTTTTCGATGCCAACTTCGACCATGACGCCAGCGCCGCCATGTAACTCCATGGCATCTTTGCAGACCTCAAATATGGCATCCGCCGCATAGGTTTTCGCCATCAAGCACAGTTTTTCTGCATCCGAAGCGCATTCGTCTAAGGCGCGAGCGGCGTAGCGCGTGAATGTGCGCGTCGTCTCGATTTTTATGGCCATGTCAGCAAGTTTGTTCGCCACTGCCTGGTGCTTGATGAGTATCTTTCCACCCTGTACATATTGCTGGACATATGCGGCAGTGTCCTCATACGCAGCAACACCAACTCCCAAATTCTTTGCCGCTTGCAGGATCTTCCCCGGGCGGAAGTATACACCCGCTTTGCGAAGGGCTATGTCCTTGACCAGCAGGTGATCTTCAGGAACCCGGCAGTTTTCAAAAATGATCTCGCCATTGTTCATATAGCGCGCGCCCATCTTCTCGTTGACGCGGGCAGGGATAAGACCAGGTGTATCACGTGGAACCAGGAAGCTGCTTGTCCCTTCAGCAATCCCGACAGCAGGGTTAGTATTGGCATAGACCACAAACAGTTTCGCATCGTAACCGTTGGTGATGAATTGTTTGCGCCCATTAATTACCCAGTGTCCATCCTGTAGAACAGCTTTGGTGTGCATGCCGGCTTCAGGCACGTTATAGGGGAGCCAGCGATCAGAAGCACCGCGCGGCTCAGTGAGGCAGTGAGCCATCAAGAATGTGGGATCGTCCATGAAGCGCGGGAACCACTCGTCCTGGAGATGTTCCGGCGCCACGTTACTAAGCAGGACGGGCACTTTCCATAGCTGGCTGATAATATCGGCAAAGCCCGAATCTCCGCGCGACAGTTCTTCCGCAATGATTGCGAATGTCTGTGCCTGCTTTTCCAGTTGTATCCCACCGTATTTCTCCGGCACACCTAGGGCGCGCAGGCCGAGCTTATCAGCTGCTTTCAGCAGCTCCCAGGGTTGGCGTTCCTCTGGTGGGGTTGTCCACTCATTCTCTCGATTGGCACGGATAAAAGGAATTACCTCGTTGTCAACGAACTCACGGCATATTGCACGCATTTGCCGCTGTTCATCAGACAGATCCATCATGTGCATGTCCATCCGCGTACCTCCTGTGTTTTTCGCGTTATATAGAACGCCTGCAACTCAGGCGTGTGACTCCCAAGTTCAGACATCATCTGTTATCCAAACCGTCTCTTTCGGCGGTGGTCCCCAGAACTCGACGAAGGCAAAATTTTCATCCGTGTCATTCTCAAACCAGTGAATTTCATTAGGGGCGACGACAGCCACCTTGCCTGGGGCGAGGCGATAACTTCCCCCGTCCACGTGCAGGATGCCATTACCGTACAGCACAAAGAAGAGGTGATGGCAGTCAGTGTGGTAATGTTTGGCTGCCGTATCGCCGGGATGATAAATGATGCGGTCAGCGCGGATTGCCTGCGCATTGACTGGGACATTATCTGTCACAAGGTCCAGCCGGTCGCGAGTATCGCGAGTGGAGTGCAGATGTGGTAATTGCTCGAACGTGAAGAGACGAGCCATCTAAACCTCCCAATGCAGCATTTGCATCGCGGTTGCACCCAGGATCTTCGCTTCAGCATCTGCCCCAAGACCAGCCGCGCGTACCAAATCTGCCGGCTTCTCATTCCCCATATCAAAAGGATAATCTGAACCGAGCAGGACATGATCGGCGCCCACCAGATCCACTAGGTTGCGCAGCACTTCGGGATCGTGAGTGATGGTATCGAAATAGAATAGCTTGAGATATTCAGTCGGTGGGCGGGAGATGAATTTGTTGATCTCCGGGCGCTGCTTGAAGCCGCGGTCCAGCCGCCCGTGGATATAAGGCAGTGCCCCGCCCCCGTGGGCAAGCAAAATATTCAGACGCGGGTAGGTGTCCATCACGCCCGACAGGATCAGGTGTCCCGCAGCGACGGTGGTTTCCAGCGGGTTGCCGATCACATTCCACATGTAGTAGTCGCGTAATTCGGCGCGTCCCCCACCTTCCACTGGATGGATAAATACGAACACACCAAGCGCTTCGCAGGCTTCCCAAAATGGACGGAAACGCTCGTCTCCAGGATAGATACCGTTGACATGCGTGCCTATCTCGACACCCTTCAGCCCCGACTTCATCAAACGTTCCAGTTCGCGCACAGCCAGTGGGACATCTTGGAGAGGCACCATGCCAAGGCCGGCGATCTTTTTGGGATATTTTGCCGCCAGTTCAGCCATAGCATCATTCTGTACCTGGCATGCATCCAGCGACTCTTCTGGCGCAGCTTCGTAGCGCACCAGTGAGACCCACGGGCAGAGCAAGACCGCATCCACGCCAGATTTGTCCATTTCGGACAGTATGGTTTCCACCGATACGAACTCGCGTGTCGCAGAACCAATTCGCTTACTTTTGTACTCTACAAATTGTTTGCCGTTCTCCCACACCACGCGCGGACGCCACGCTTCGTTAGGTTTTGCATCTTGAAGAATCTCGGGGACAATAATGTGAGCGTGAGTATCAATGATCATGTATCTAGAAACTCCTTCTCGATTCAGACGATAAAAGTCAACAGCAACGCGCCACCCAAAATCAGACCTGCTCCTACCCACAGGGAGACGGTCACACTTTCCATTTGCTTGCCAGACACGAGTGGGGAGAGCAAGATCACCAGCGGCACCGATATCATGGTCAGTGCGATCACAATTGCGACCGGAGCTAGATCGAGCGCGATCCAACGCACCCAGGTGGATAAGCCAACCAGCAAACCTGCCAGAAGCTTAAACATCCAGGCATCGCCAGTAATCTCCGATCCGAGCCAGCGATCTCGCTGCCACAACAGAACAATCCCATACGCTAGCGCGCTGAATGCGATGCCCCATGTGACACCTAACAAGGGAGAGGGCAGGTCTTCCAAGCCAGCTCGGATAAAAATTGGGCTGAGTGCCCAACATAAAGCAGCGCTAAGCCCCAGCCAGGAAGCCTGCCAGCCAGCCTTGATCGGTTGTGGATTGCCTTCGATTTCTCTCGAATCGCCTGATCTCTGAGAAATCACGTAAGCCCCTAGTACGATCAGGCCAATGCCGATAATGCCCCAAATACCGGGAAATTCGCGCAGCGTCACTGCAGCGATGGCGGTTGCAAAGAGCGGGGTTGTCCCGATCAAGGGACTTGTGCGCGCGGCTCCAACTCTTTTCTGGCTGGCGTTCAGAAAAGTCCACCCTAAGAAAAAATGCAATATACCGGCTAGAGCAAAATTCACCCAAACGCTAAATGGAGCAACAAGCAGGGCGCCTATATCCTCTGTCAGTAGGACAATTGCTAGGAGGACGATCGTTGAAACCAGCAACTGGATGAACGTGGCGACATATACGTCCATCCCACGCACCGCGCGACGGTTAAAAGTCTGGAAAAGCCCAAAACCCACGCCGGCGGTGATGGCCCACAAAGCTCCACTCATAGGTTTAGCTCTTTAGTGTGCCACCCAGATAAAGCTCGGCCACGCGAGGGTCGTTGAGCAAGGTGGAAGCAGGGCCTTCCAAACGTTCGATCCCCAGTTCCAGCACGTAAGCGCGATCAGCAATCGCCAATCCGCTTTTGGCATTCTGCTCAACTAACAACACTGTCATGCCCATTTCATCGTTCAGGGATTTGATGGTATCAAAAACCTGTTTGGCGGTTTTCGGGGCTAGTCCCAACGAAGGTTCATCAAGTAAGATCATCTTCGGTTCGAGCATCAGTGCCCGTCCCATTTCGAGGATCTTCTGCTGTCCGCCGCTAAAATTCCCGGCTTTTTCGTTCTTCCGCTCCTTCAGAATGGGGAACATTTCAAACACTTTGCCCATACGGCGGTTACGTTCAGCCCTGTTCCGCAATATATAAGCCCCCATCAACAGATTTTCCTGAACGGTCATCGCTGGGAATGAGCTGTGCCCCTGCGGGACATGGGCAATCCCCTGATGCAAGATCAAATCAGGACGTAGACCTCCAATCTCTTTTCCATTAAAAGCAATGCTTCCGCCTTTGGGTTGCAACAGGCCAGAGATCGTACGCAGTACTGTGGATTTGCCTGCGCCATTTGGACCGATCATGCATACCAGTTCGCTTGGCTCTACATGGATATTGATGCCTTGGAGGACATTCACGTCCGGCAAGTATCCGGCGACGACATCTTTTATCTCGAGTAACATCATTAATTTCCTAGGTATGCGTCTAAAACGGCTGGGTTGGCTTGGATCGCTTCTGGCGCGCCTTCAGCAAGTTTTGTGCCTTGATCCATCACGACGACATGATTACAAAGTTCCATGACTACGCCCATGTTGTGCTCAACAACCAGAAAAGTCACGCCATCCTGGTTGAGTTCCTGGATCAATTTCATGATGAAACGGATCATCGTGGGGTTTACTCCCCCCGCCGGTTCATCTAGCAAAACCATGGTGGGACTTGCCATTAAGATCGCGGCAAATTCCAAAAGCTTCTGCTGACCAAAAGACAGCTTGCGGGCAGGCTCATCTTTCAGATGCGTGAGCCCGACGTGTTCCAGGAGCCCAATTGCGCGATCGATCTCTTCTTTGAACATGTTGGGGCCAAGCATCGAACCTAAACCAACCTGGCGGATGGGGACGATCATGTTTTCGAGCACTGTCATTTCCCAGAAAAGCCTGGTGATCTGGAAGGTTCGGCTGAGTCCTGCGTGGCAAATTTTGCTGGGAGATAAGTTCGTAATGCGCTTCCCGTCGAAATAGGCTTCCCCTTCATCAGGGGCGTAGACGCCTGTGATCAAGTTAAATAAAGTGGTCTTTCCCGAGCCGTTT
>DATCYX010000536.1:0-4042 GCA_036526235.1 Anaerolineales bacterium
CCTTGGCTTGGGGGTGGACGAGTTCAGCGCTGGGGTGGCTGCTATTCCGGCAACAAAGGCGCTGATTCGCAAGATGTCGCTGGTCGAAGCGCAGGAATTGGCACGTGAAGTGTTAGCGCAACCCGGTGCCCCAGCTGTGCATGCGCTGGTGAAGCGTTGGATGGGGGAGCATTGATCAAAAGGCAAGAACACAATTAGTGAAATAATTCACAAACAGAATGTAGCTGATGAAAGCCAATCACCACCCTCCGGAGGAGGCAAAAGATTGGCTTATTCGATCGCCATGTCGTCTTCTTCCAGGACGTCCTCCTCTTCCTCGGGCTTGCGATCGAGCATCTGCATCTGCGCGGCGATGACGCGGGTGAAGTAACGTGTCTCTCCCTGGTGTTCGTAACGATCGGTTTGCAGGCGACCCTCGATATAGACTAACCTGCCTTTGCTCAGGTACTGGCTGCAAATCTCCCCCAGGCGTCCCCAGGCCACAATTTGGAACCAATCGGTGGCGTCTTTGATCTCCCCTTCGCTGCTGCGCCAACGGCGATCGACCGCCAGGCTGAAGCTGGTGACCTTCTTGCCCGAAGGTGTATGTCGCACCTCCGGGTCTCTGCCCAAACGTCCGATCAACTGTACGCGGTTTAGAGTAGGCATGTCTTTCCTCCTTAGATGGTGTCTTTCTCCAGTTTAGCGCGGGTTTGCGTAAAGTCAAGAAAATGGTGTGAGTTAAGAATTGCGGGGAAATTGTTCGAATCTGTTGCGCACTCCGCCAATCGCTGGTATCCTTACCACAACCATCATCTCACAAGGGAATCATAATATGTACATCGCAATCGAAGGCGTCATTGGCGTTGGCAAGACCACCCTGGCCCGCTTATTGCAGCCGGTATTCCAGGCTGAGCTGCTCCTGGAGGTCTTTGAAGAGAACCCGTTCCTCTCAGATTTCTACGCTGACCGTGAGCGGTATGCCTTTCAGACCCAGATTTTCTTCCTGCTCAGCCGCTACCACCAGCAGCGCAATGCTGTCCCCGAGATACTCAAGCGGGACATGAACCTGCTGGCAGATTATACGTTTGAGAAAGACGCACTGTTTGCTCGTATCAATATTAAAGGAGACGAGCTGGAAATGTACCATCGGGTTCATGAAGCGCTGGCTGAGAAAATCCCACTGCCAGATTTGATTGTTTATCTGCGCGCTGATACCGATGTGCTCATGCAGCGTATTGCTCTGCGCGACCGGCCTTATGAGCGGAATATGGAGCGTGACTACATCGACCAGCTTAACCGTGCTTATGAGGATTTTTTTGTCGATGCGCGTGCCAGCGAGGGGCACCGGCGATCCCCGGTGCTGGCGGTCGATACGAATCAGATCGACTTTGTAAGGCGGCCGGCAGATCTGAAATCGATGGAGCAGCGTATCCGCCAGGCGCTACGTCTATCACCATTCCAGGAAGAGCTTCCGATAAAGATGTCATCGAGTGGATGATGCGAGATAGGGGAGCGCAGTGGAGCGAGTCAGGAGAATTAATCTATGCGCATTAATCGCGACATCCTGCTGAAGATTGCCGAAGAGACGGTTTCCAAGGTTGTCCGCCGAGATCATAGCGTCCTGGCTGCTTACTTGTGCGGGGCTTTGCTGGAAGAAGATTTTCTGCTGGGCGGCACGGCAGATATCGATCTGGCTTTTATTCATTTAGATACGCCCCCTGTCGAGCGCGAAGTGCAGCGCCTGACTGATGAAATTCATCTGGACATTGCCCACTACGATCAGGGTGATTTTCAACAAGCGCGTAATCTACGTATGCACCCCTGGCTTGGGCCGACAATCTACGCCTGTAAGGTGATGTATGACCCCCAACACTTCATGGATTTCACCCAGGCCAGTGTGCGCGGACAGTTTTACCGCTCGGATTACATCCTAGGGCGCGCTACCCAGCAGGTGGAGCATGCCCGCCAGATCTGGTTGGGTTTCGCCAGCCAGGTCAAAAATAAGCCTGGGCCACGCGATTTGATCACCTATCTGCGCGCCATAGAGCACGCTGCGAACGCGGTCGCCAGCCTGGACGGTCCCCCGCTCCCAGAACGGCGATTGCTGATTGGTTTTCCTGCGCGCGCCGAGGCAACCGGGCGACCTGGCCTGTACCCTGCCTTGCTGGGGATGTTGGGTGCGCCGCAGGTGGATGGCGATGAGCTTAAATCTTGGCTACCCAGTTGGCAGGGCGCCCTGGAGTCGCTGCCCAAGGGGGCGATCCCTGCCAGGTTGAATCCCTGCCGCCATGTTTACTACCGGCGTTCGTTTGAAGAGATATTGGATGGGGAAAGGCCAGCCGATATACTCTGGCCCTTATTACGCACGTGGACGATCGCTGCCGCATCGCTCTCGGATCAGGAAGAAGGGTACACTGCCTGGCGAAGAGCCTGCCAGCGCCTGGGTTTGTTGGGAGAGGGGTTCAGCGAACGGGTAATGGCGCTGGACGCCTTTTTAGATCTGGTTGAAGAGACGATAGAGGATCGCTCGCGCCAATATGGGGAGTAGGTTGGCGTTCCAATGTTTCACGTGAAACATCCTTAGGTGAAGAGCTTGGCTCGCTCGGCAATTCTCTGGATTAGACCGCTGAACATTAATTGGTGGATCGAGTACAGAGCGTACCAATAGAGCAGACCAAATAAGCCTTTCGGCGCAAAAAATGCTGTTTGCTGTAGCAAGGTTTGACCGTTGGGATGAGGTCTAACCTGGAATTGCAGCCAGGCACGCCCAGGCAGCTTCATCTCGGCGCGCAGGCGCAGGGATTGGTTAGGCTCAACCGCCTCCACCCGCCAGAAATCGACAGCATCCCCCACGCGCACGCCCTCCGGATCACGGCGACCGCGGCGCAAACCGACACCGCCGATCAGACGGTCGACTATGCCGCGTATTTCCCAGGCCCAGTTCCAGTAAAGCCAGCCGTGCTTGCCGCCCAGGCCAACGAAAGCCCGAAAAATAGCCTCTGAAGGAAGCGACAGAAGCAGCTGGCGCTGCTCTAAAATCATCCCGTCTTGGGTGGTAAGGAGGACCGGGGTTGGGTCGTTCTGGCTGGTAGTCAGGGCATCGTTCCAGGTTGTCTCAACTTGGGCGGCCTCCAGGCTATCGAGTGCAGCTTGGACGGCTTCCTGGTAAGTGATGGGTTGAATAGTCGGGAAGATGCACCTAGCAGAGTGGTCTCGCACGACGACCTCGTTGTGCAGCCCGGCAATCAACGGTTGTGCGATTGCAGCTGGTATTGGGGTGACCAGGTGCACCCAATAGGAAGAGAGGCGTGGGGTCAGTACTGGTACAGGTACCAGCCAGCGCTTCAAACCGCGCGCCCTGGCATAGCCGGTCATCATCTCTGCGTAGGTCACGACATCTGACCCACCGATCTCAATGATCTTTCCGCTGCTCTCCGGGGTTTCCAGAGCCGCAATAAGGTAATCCAGCATGTCTTGGATAGCAATCGGCTGGGTGCGTGTGTAGACCCAGCGCGGGCAGACCATGACAGGTAAGCGCTCGGTCAGGTAGCGGATCATTTCAAATGAAATGCTGCCAGTGCCAACAATCACGCCGGCGCGGAACTCGGTCACAGGAACGTCGCTTTCTCTCAAGGCTTCCCCGGTTTGCTGGCGCGAGCGCAGGTGGGCAGAGAGATCTGTTTGCGGGTCGCCTAGACCCCCAAGGTAGATGATGCGCTTTACGCCAGCCTGTTGGGCGGCTGCTGAAAAGTTGCGCGCCGCGATCAGGTCCCGCTCACGGAAACCCTTGCCACCCGACATGCTGTGAACCAGGTAATAGGCCACTTCCACACCATGCATTGCATCGCTGAGCGTCTCGGGAGAGAGTACATCGCCCTTTACGATGTCCGCTTTTCCAATCCAGGAGCGACCGTGCAGACGGGAGGGGTCGCGCACCAGGCAGCGTACCTGGTATCCATTTTCAATAAGCGCTGGCGCCAAACGCCCGCCGATATAGCCGGTTGCGCCAGTGACGAGTACGAGTTTGTTATTTGCCATTTGATTTCCTCTTATGCGAGAT
>DATCYX010000537.1:0-6389 GCA_036526235.1 Anaerolineales bacterium
AGCGTTCTTGATTGCGCTGGAATTCCAAATCAGCGTTGCGCATCAGCGCGTCCGGTGTGGCAAAAAAGTCCACTTGAACGGAATGGTCGATGACCAAATCAACCGGGACGAGGGGATTGATCTGTTTGGGATCACCACCCAGGCGCGACACAGCCGAGCGCATAGCTGCTAGGTCGACAACGGCTGGGACACCGGTCAGGTCTTGCATAATTACACGGGCGGGGCGGTAGGGCAGCGTGGGCCGCTCTGCGGCTTGTGCCGTCCAGCCAGCCAGATTGATCACATCTTGGCGAGTGATCTCACGCTCGTTGCATTGCCTTAGCAGAGATTCGAGCATAACACGGATGGAAAAAGGCAAGCGCTCCAATTGGGTCAAACCTTCCTTTTCCAGACGACCCAGGTGGAAAAAGATGTAGTCACCGTGAGACGTTTTGAGGACCGCGCGAGCATTGAAATAATCTTTGTGCATGAACATTTCCTTGCAAGAGGATATTTGAAAAAGCTAATTGGGGATTGAGATTATACCATCTATCCCCGTCTGACGATGGCGTCCCCCATTCTTGTCACACGAGCCATAGATTTCACGTCGTGGACGCGGACAATATCCGCCCCACGGGTAATACCGATTGCGACGGCTGCGGCGGTACCCTCCACACGCTGATCAGGGGGAAGATTCAAGGTGTAGCCGATGAACGACTTGCGCGATGGCCCCAGCATTATAGGGAAGCCAAGTGCGCGGATTTCCCCCAAGCGGTCCAAAAGCTCCAGATTCTGCTCCACAGTCTTCCCAAAGCCAATCCCAGGGTCAAGGATAATGTGCTCGTCTGGTATTCCAGCCGACCTGGCGATAGCTACGCTTTCCATCAGCTCGCGCCGGATATCTTCCAGCAAGTTCTCGTAAGGAACACCCACATAACGCCCCCCCAGTCGGGCTTGAATCTCAGCATTTGCCCACGAGGAGCGGTTGTGCATGAGGATGACGGGCACCTTGTGACGGGCTGCGACTTCGGCCAAGCGCGGGTCCACTTTGAACCCCCAGACATCATTGACCATGTGCGCTCCTGCTTCCAGGGCAGCCTCCGCCACCTCAGCCTTGTAGGTGTCAATCGAGATGGGAACATCGATCTCCGATGCCAGCTGGCGGATGACCGGCAGAACGCGCTCCAATTCCTCTTCAAGGCTTACAGTTTCCGCGCCAGGACGCGTGCTCTCACCGCCCACATCGAGAAGGTCAGCTCCATCAGCGACGTAGCCGCGAGCGAGCTCCAGGGCAGTCTGTAGCCACTTATCCCCTGTATCAGATATTGAGGAAAGCAGCCCATCGCCTGAAAAACTGTCAGGCGTGATATTGAGGATACCCATGACGTAGGTCCGGGCTCCCCATGTAAAAGTTGAATTTCCTATGGTGAGAGAATTATGCATTAAACCAGTAGCGTGAGAGGACGGTTTAGCCAGGCATCTGCATCTTCAAGAGTGCTGAATAGGCCCATCTCAACGCCACCGGATGTGGTCAAAGCTGCAATTCGCTTGAGCGCTTCTTTCACAGAATCATGGGTGGCTACGACCGCCAAGCGGATATTGCGCACCGAGGGGTCGTTGTTCACCTCAATCGCATATTGAACAGCTTCTTCAGGCAACTCGTCGATCTGGCGAAGATCGTAGAGGTTACGTGTCAGGCGGTCGGAGTTGAGCAAGTGCTCCATAGCAAACTCGCGCCAGTGTTCCAGTGTAGTGTGTGACACATCGGTAAAAGTAATGTGCATACCGCCATCCTGCCGGCGGACAACCGTATAGCCCACATCAGGATCGGGTTTCCACTTGAGGGGCTTTAATTTTTCTTCGCTCATGACTTGCCTCCACAACTCGGTTATGAATTGAATATTAACCGAGAAAAGATCTCCCATGCGAGTCGTAAAGATATTCTATCCTAAATTTTGTCCAAGTATATGATAAGAAAATGAATTCAAACGGACACATGTCACATTTCTTGCTCAGGAGGCATTCGCTCGCAGCATTCGAATGCCCTGGCGATCCACGCCTTCCAGTAGTTGCAACACCGTTTGCCCTTGTATAGGGTGGCGCAAGTCTGGAGCAATGTCAGCCAGGGGGCAGAGTACAAAAGCGCGCGATGCCAGGTGAGGATGGGGGATTATCAGCTCCTGGGTTTGCAGCACCAGGTCATCGTAAAACAGGATATCCAGGTCGATCTGGCGCGGTCCATAAACGAAGGTAGGTGTGCGTCCCAGGGTAACCTCGATGGACTTAATGTAAGCCAACAATTCTAAGGGCGCTAGATCGGTCTCGGCGTGAACAACCTGGTTGAGGAAATCCGGCTGATCTGCATAGCCCCACGGGGATGTCTCATAGATAGGCGATTGCTCCTTCACATGCAAAGCTGGAGGCATCAGCCCTATAGCTGCTTGCAAATTTCCCAGCCGGTCACCCAGGTTGCTACCCAGCGCGACGAAGGCGGAATGTGTTTTATTCACTGCAGGCAACAAAATTAAACTCTCTCGATGATCGTCGCGGTTGCCATACCGTGACCGATACACATAGTCTGCAGCCCATAGCGGCTCCCGCTGCGTTCCATTTCATGCACCAGCTTGGTCATCAAAATGGCACCGGTTGCACCTAACGGATGCCCCAAGGCAATAGCGCCCCCATTTGGGTTGACGCGTTGCATGTCGGGATTCATCTCGGATGCCCAGGCCAGGACAACTGAAGCAAAAGCCTCATTGATCTCGATTACGTCGATATCATCCAAGGATAAGCCGGCCTTCTCGACGATCTGGCGTGTGGCAGAAATTGGCCCATCCAGCATCAAAACCGGGTCTGAGCCAATCACTAAACGAGCCACCACCCGTGCGCGCGGGGTCAGATTGTAGCGCCTCACCGCTTTGTCCGAGGCCAGCACTAGGGCGGCGCAACCATCGCTGATCTGGCTGGCATTGCCAGCAGTAATGACCCCATTTTCTTTAAATACTGTCTTTAGGGAAGACATCTTGTCCCTGTCGGGCGGCATGCGCACGCCCTCATCCAGTGCGACCAGCCGATTATCAGGTAGGGATACAGGCAAAATCTGGCTCTCAAAGTAACCGCACTGGATGGCGCGCATGGCGCGCAGGTGGCTTTGGAAAGCATAATCATCCAGTTGTTCACGGGTCAGGCGCCATTTTTTCGCCATCATCTCGGCGCTGATACCCTGATGCACCAGCTTGTATGGGAAATCATCAGGCCACTGTTGCGGCCAATCGCTCCCTATGGTCTGGTGCGACATCATCTCCGTACCGCCGGCGATGACAATCTGCATGTCGCCGGAGAGGATGGCTTGGGCAGCAAAGTGCACAGCTTGCTGGCTAGAGCCGCACATGCGGTTTAGCGTGACGGCGGGCACGCGTACAGGGAAACCAGCCTTGAGAGCCACCAGGCGGGCCAAGTTAGCGCCCTGGTCACCGAGCGGGGTCACGCAGCCCCAAATAACATCCTCCACCCAGGCGGGTTCGACGCCAGCCCGCCGGACAGCTTCGCAAAGTATCATGGCGCTCAGATCCACCGGGGCCAGGGGAGCCAGCGCGCCAGTCGGCCTGCCCAATCCAATCGGCGCGCGCACCGCAGAGATGATGAATACTTCGCTCATATATTAAGTATACTAGAACTCATCTCAAAGATACTTGGATCGTTGAGAATCGTAGGGCAATCGCATTTGGGCGATTTCGCACCACTGAGGAGAGAAAATGGGGTGTTTTGGTGGGGGTACGCCCCCATCAAAACACCCCAAACACTCTTTTTACGGGATTGCGCATGCCCCTCAGGGCATATGCAATTGCCCTGTTGAGAATCTACCAAGCAGAGTGAACGGATAAGATTGCCTTGCCCGCGACTGGATTTGTCAAATGCGGCAGGAAGGAATACAATTGCGTAAAACTATTCAGTATTGGAGCAGATGATGGCGCAAGCGACCTTTCATTTCCCTCGCGGGTTTCTATGGGGTACAGCCACAGCAGCTTATCAAGTGGAAGGCAAGAATATCCATTCCAATTGGTGGGCCTGGGAGCAGGAGCCAGGGCGCATTCTCAACGGGCATATCTCTGGTCCCGCCTGCGACTGGTGGGGCGGGCGCTGGCGTGAAGATTTTGACCGTGCTGCCGATGCCGGACAAAATGCCCATCGCTTTTCCGTCGAATGGAGCCGCATCCAACCCACACCAGACCGCTGGGATGAGAATGCCTTGGATCGCTATCGCGAGATGTTGCGCGGGCTGAAAGAGCGGGGCATGACCCCCATGGTTACACTGCACCACTACACTGAGCCGAATTGGATTACCGAATTAGGCGGTTGGGAGAATGAAGCCATTGGTGGGCATTTTGAAAAATATGTCCACAAAGTGGTGGATGCCTTAAAAGAGTACGTTAGCTTGTGGATCACGCTCAATGAGCCAAATGCGTTGATCACGCGCAGCTATATTTTGGGTGATTTCCCGCCAGGTAGGATGAACATCCGTACCGCCTTCAGGGCTGGGGTGAATCTGGTGCAAGCCCACGCCGTGTCCTACCACGCCATCCACAAACAACAGCCTGAGGCGCGGGTTGGCATTGCCCAAATGTACCGCAGCTTCCAGCCAGCGCGCCACTGGTTCCCGCTGGATCGCTGGGCTGCAAGAGCCCAATCCAGATCATTTAATGATATGTTCCCCAGAGCCCTGACAGATGGCTTGGTGCGCACACCTTTCGGCAACACCCGAATCCCCCACGCGAAACAAACACAAGATTTCCTCGGCATCAACTATTACACGCGTGACCAGGTGATGTTTGATCTCATGAAACCCAGCGAATTGTTCGGTCGGCGCTATTACCGCCCAGAGGCGGAGTTGAGCGAAAGCGGTTTCATCGCACACGAGCCGGTTGGGATATACGAAGCGCTCACGTGGGGCAATCAATTCAATGTACCCATGATCATCACGGAGAACGGGGTAGAAGATGCCAGCGATGGCTTGCGCCCGCGCTACCTAATTGAACATTTACACCAGGTGTGGAGAGCGGTTAATCTCAACCTGCCAGTGCGCGGCTATTTCCATTGGACACTGGTGGATAATTTTGAATGGGCAGCAGGCTGGACAATGCGCTTCGGACTCTGGGAGCTAGATCCGGAGACACAGACGCGGCGTAAGCGCCCCAGCGCAGACTTGTACGCTGAAATCTGCCGCGAGAATGGCATTTCGTCTGAAATGGTGGCGCGCTACGCCCCCCAAATCTTTGAGAAGATGTTTCCAAACTGATTCTTGAGTGCTGACTTGCTGAGTGGGTATGATATCGCCTGATTCTTTGCACCCTCCAGGAATCTTCCGGGTGGTGTGTCGCCCGGTTTTGCCCAAAGACACTCCAGATGTGCTGGAACTGACCCGCTGGATTTGGGGTGGGCACGACTACATCCACCTGGTTTGGGCGGATTGGCTCAAGGATACTGAGGGCTTGCTAACGGTGGCAGAGTACGGCGGGCACGTGGTTGGGTTATACAAGCTGACGCGCCTATCACCAAGCGAGTGGTGGCTGGAGGGCCTGCGCGTGCATCCCGATTATGAAGGGCGCGGCATCGCCTCGCGACTTCACGACTACCTAATGGCATACTGGGAGCGCCATCGGGGTGGCACCATCCGCCTGGGGACATCCTCAGCCCGTAAGCCGGTACACCACCTCAGCCTGCGCAGTGGCTTTCAAAAAATCATGGAGCTATCATTCTACGCAACGGAAAACGCGCCCGGCCCGATTGGACGAGTCGCTCCGATGCAGCCCGGTGAAGAAAATGAAGCGCTGAACTTTGCCTTGCATAATCCAACCCCCACTTTCCCCAATGGGCTAATGGATGCCGGTTGGCAATGGGTAGCACCCTCAGCGGATCGTATCGCCCAGGGGATAACCTCGGGTCACGCCTGGTGGTGGAATGATGATGGAGGCAGGCAAGCTATCATCTTAGCGCGCAGAGATGTAGAACAAGGTGTAGAAGACCTCATGGTCCAATTATTGGTCTGCCCGCCGGAGTTGCTGGCCACCTGCCTGACAGATTATCGGTCCCTGGCAAGATCCCTTGGCTACCAAAGGGTGACCTGGTTCGTGCCCCACCAAGCAGGCTTGGAGCCAGCTCTGGAGGCCGCCTGTTACCGTAAAGAGTGGGAAGATTCTCTTTTTGTATACGAAAAGGTGGCTTCCAACCAACCAAACAGCCCCTAAAGGAACAGACTACCCTCCACCACCGCCCCCTCCGAAGACGCCTCCTTCCGTCAGCCGGCGCAGGTCACTCAGGGCGGTCTCGATCTCTGCGGGAGTCACTGGCCGCTCCTCATCGCGGTGATCTAGCTTTCCCATTGCGACTTTTTCTAACGCCACCTCCTGCAC
>DATCYX010000538.1:0-4007 GCA_036526235.1 Anaerolineales bacterium
AGTAAACTGTCTGTCCTGGGCGGTAGAGGGGCCGGTCGGTATATAGATAGGCTTTCAGCCTTGGGCCAGTATAGTTGCTGATCAGGCCGAAATCCCAGCTCGCCACACCCTGGTTCCAGTTGGAGAGAGCGATGCCGAAGATGCCATCGATTGGACGACCGAGCACCGCGTAATAGTTGGCATAGGGATCTTTCATGGCCGGTATCTCCGACTGGAAGATACCTTGAGAGTCGGTCACGCCTTGAGCAATGGACTCACCATTTTCGTTGTAGATGGCGACCATTGCACCCTGGATAGGGGTATTATCGTCCATGTTCACTGCCCAAACCAGGGATTGCGTGGCGCTGAGCTTGAAGGTCAAGTGGGCGTTGCCAACCACTATTAAGTATTTCGTGGGGAAATAGGTTTCGCTCCTGGTGTTGAAACCCAGGTAATACAATCCAAGCGGCAGTGGATTTCTTTGTGGCGAGACATATAGGTCTACGGGGGTGTTGCGGTTGGGTTCCAGATCAAAGCTTTGTGACCAGGTGCGCTCGTCAGCGGCTTGGAAAGACTGGGCGTAATTGAATGAATTTGGGCCCAGCATGGCGATGAATTCGCCCAAAGAAGCACTGCCTACCGACGTGGATACATTGGGGAAATTGGTTACCTGTGCAATCAGGCTGGAATCCTGAGGGGTAAGGAAGAGCACATTGCTGCCGTAACCGTAAGATAATCCAATTGAAGGTGGCAAGGGAGATGTGCGGAAATTCAAGGTGTAGTCGCCTGCTAACGCCCCGCCCCAGGGGTCGCGCATGCTGGGCAGAAGGGTGAGAGTGTAATCGGTATCGGGGGCGAAGTCGCCATAGATGCTGATGAAACGGCTAAATTCATCCCACCAGGCGTTCAGGTTGGACACCGACGGGGTGACTGCGATGTGATCAACGATGTCTTTGCCCACGACCGGCGCGTTGAGATACAGGGCGACACCATTATATTGGGGTACTGTACCCCCTTGGCTGGGCTCGCTTCGCACTACAGCCAGCGGGGAGACGCTACGCAGAGAGGTCTCGAAGCCAGCTACTAATGGCGTGCCGCCGCGGGCTTGTACGCCCCCATCCAGCTTCACAGTGTAGGTCGTGCTGCGTTGTAGCAGGTTATCGGGAATAAAAGTCAGGGCGGTAAAATCCTCGTTCCAGGTCATCTTTCCGGCGACCGGTGAAGAGCCCTCTCGCAACATGGCAAAGCCAGACTGGACGCTCTGATCGTCCATCGGCTGGTTGAACGTCATGGTGATCACAGAATCCAGGCGGATGTCACCACCCATCGGGTCTGGCAGAAATGTGGACAGTTGTGGGGGCGCTGTGTAGAACGTCCAACCCTCTGCCGAATCGAGGGGGCTGGTATCGACCCCTTTCAGCTCGGGGTTGATGGCGACGGTGTAGGCCTTTCCGCCCTCCAGGGGAGGATCTGGGTAGAAGATATAGGTGCTTGTGTTGACCCATTCGCCCCTACCGTTTGCGCCGGGTTGCAGGCTAAAGGCGGGCGATAAATTCGCCGGGTCGGCGCCAAGCGGCACCACGGCGCGGTTAAAGCTCGCTACCACCGCAGAGCTGGGATCGACCTCGCTGGTGTCTGGCTCGGGCAGTGTCTGCACCAGACGCAGATAACCCACAGCGCGGAAATTCAAGCTGATGGGTTGGGTCAAGGCTAGGCCGCGCGCCGAGCGGGCACCGGTTTCCAGGTTGAATGTGATCTCGCTATCTGGGGTGAGAGGCTCAGCTGGCGCGAAGACCAGTGTGGCGTTATCGTGCCAGGTGAAATCACCAGTCAGCCCCGGCTCCAGGCTGAGTGCGCTCTCCACCGATTGGCGGTCCATCTCCTGATTGAAGTATAGGGTGATCGGGCCGCTTAGCGGCACTTCCCCGCCAATTGGTGGGCTGCTCTCGACGATGGCGGGAGGCAGCGGCTGTGGAGTGGGCGTGGGAGGGGCAGGCGTGAAGGTCGGCGTGGGCTCAGCAGGCAGTGTGGAAGTCGGGCGCGCGAACAGCCCAGGCAGTGAACAAGCCAGCGTGACGATGAGGATAGCAAATAATGCGATTCGAATCGTCGATAGAGATGGAAGACTGGTAGGTTGCGATTTATAGTCAGACATAGCTCTCTCCTGACGGAAGAGACGGATAAAGGAGCTCTTTTGTTCCAATTGGTTCATTATACCTTTCAAATACAGGATCTAAATCATATCCAAATCACTTCTTCATATTTTCTGAACAACTGAATGATATCCTGTTATCGAATGCAAGCATACGGACTGACGGTTTTACTTGGGTAACTATATTACCTGATTGTGATAGGAGGCTACAGATGACAAAATGGTTTAAATACGGGCTTGTTGGAATACTGGTTATTGGTGCTCTGGCAGTGCTGATCAGTGGAGTCGTTATGGCTCAGGACAATGCATTCCCTCCGCCACCACGTCCCTGGTTTGGCTCAGGCAGAGGCTTCGAGCATGGCATAGGTAGAGGGGGAGGCTTGGAAGCAGTAGCAGAAGCATTGGGGATGACTTTAGATGAGCTCACCACCCAATTGTGGGGCGGCAAAACCCTGGCTGATCTGGCCGATGATAAAGGCGTAGACCTGGCTGACCTTCGAGAAGCGGTCCAGGCTGCGCGGTTGGAACAAACCCGCCAGCAGATCGAACAAGCTGTGGATGATGGCACGCTGACCCGCGACCAAGCAGATTGGCTGCTCGAAGGTCTGGATAACGGTTATGGCGCTGACTTTGGGCGTGGCATCACACGTGTCTTCGGCAAGGGCATGGCTGGCGCGGTTGGAAGCGAGGCTGCTGCAGGTGCTCTCGGTATGAGCGTTGACGAATTAAAAACCCAGTTATGGGGCGGCAAGACGCTAGCCGATTTGGCTGAGGAAAAAAGTGTAGATCTGGCTGGTGTTCAAGCTGCGGTTCAGGCTGCTCGCGAATCGGCCATGCGTGAAGGCATCAATCAAGCTGTGCAGGATGGTTACATCACCCAGGAACACGCTGATTGGCTGCTGGAAGGTCTGGACAAGGGTTATAGCCCTGGCAGGATGGGCGGTAGCAATTTCGGCGGTGTGCGCAGCGAGTGTCTTGTCAACCTGCAAGCGTGCCAGTACATCGCCCGCTTGTACTTTATCCCCGGCGTTGACGGACACTTCCATCAGCTCTCCACCCTGCTCGAACCCCAGCTCGACGGTTGAAGCAGGCAATAACTCGCCGGAGCCGCTGACGCTCACCGCCAGGCTGCCCAGCCGGGCTACAGCCTGCTGGACGACTATCTCTTCTGTGTCAACCTGCGCCGTGAATCGTCCGCTAGTATATAGATAAAAGCCTGCTAAAGCGCCGATGGCAAAGGACGCCAGGAGAATCCGGACCAGCCATTTTCGTTTCATTAATTGCACTGTTTTTACTCCGGCTGGGCGATTATGGAGGGGGTACCATCATGTCACCGGTAGGAGCCCGCATCTCGCCGGTTGCTCTGTTCGTAGAATTCGACTGACGAGATTCTGACCCTGTTGTCTCAACCACGCCGGTGGTGACGACCTCGCCAGCTTCCAGCCCATCGGTGATGGCGGCGGTGGTGTAATCCAACAAGCCCACAGTGACGACCCGCAGCCTGGGCTCGCCATTTTGCATGACGAACACGGCGTATTCGCCATCGCCAAGATCGCGCAAAGCTTCGACAGGGATCAGCACCGCATCTTCAACCCGCCCGCCGATCACATCCACCGAGGCGTTCGAGCCCACGGGAAGAGAAAAGGGTTGGGACGAGGGATCCACATCCAGCTTGACCTGAGCGACGATCGTGTCAATGTTGGAAACGGTCTGCAGGCTGGGATCGACTGAGATGACGCGGCCGGAAAAAGTGGAATCAGGCAGCGAGTCGAAAACCACCTCGGCTTCATAACCGACTTCCACCATGCCAATATCGGTCTCGTCCAGGTAAACCGTGAGGACGGGCCGGCTGAGATCTGCCAGGGTGATGATCGCC
>DATCYX010000539.1:0-6168 GCA_036526235.1 Anaerolineales bacterium
GGTGATCTTGCGCGTGACAAACTCCAGGCCGCGGCGCGGGCTTTCGTGGTTGAATAAAATGCCCGAAACGGCGTATAAATCATATGACTCACGATAGTTGACTGTGATCCAGTGCCCGTACACCTTGGCCACGCCGTAAGGGCTGCGCGGGTAAAAGGGAGTGGTCTCCCGCTGAGGCACTTCGCGCACCTTACCGAACATTTCGCTAGAAGAGGCTTGGTAGAAACGCGCCTTGGCATTTGAATGGCGTATGGCTTCTAGTATGCGGGTGACTCCTAGCGCGGTTACCTCGCCGGTAAGAACCGGCTGGTTCCAGGAGGTAGGCACAAACGATTGTGCGGCCAGATTGTACACTTCATCGGGCTGGTACTCCTCCATGACGTCGACCAGCGAGCTCTGGTCGTGTAGGTCTCCCTGAATGACGGTGATATCATCTTGGATGTGCTGGATGCGCTCAAAGGTCACGGTGCTGGAACGGCGTACCATGCCAACGACCTTGTATCCTTTGGCAAGTAAAAAATCCGCCAGGTATGAGCCATCCTGGCCGGTTATTCCGGTGATGAGAGCAACAGGCATAAGGCCTTCTCCAATATAATATTCAACGGGTGAATTATAACCGTTGGGTGGGGCTGGTCAAGAGGTACAAATATGGTATAGTGAGAATCCGAAAGGTATCCCAGAGACGATGGCATATCTCACAGGAGGCGAGCGGGCGCGTTATGTGCAGGGTATGTTTGCGCACATCGCGCGCCGCTATGATCTCATGAACCGCCTGATGACCGCCGGGCAGGATGTGCGCTGGCGGCGCGAGGTGATCCGCCGGGCGGAGTTGCCTGCCAGCGGTCGCTTGCTGGATCTGGGGGCTGGCACAGGCGATCTGGCGCGTGAAGCGTTGCGCCAGGTGCCAAAGAGTCTGCCCGTAGCAGCCGATTTCACCTTGGAAATGATGCGAGTGGGCAAGACACGCCCCAATATGGGGCTGGAATGGGCAGCAGCCGATGCCCTGTGCCTGCCCTTCCCGGATGGGAGCTTCGATGCAGTCGTCTCAGGCTTCTTGCTGCGTAATGTAAGCGATATCCTTCAGTCGCTCAACGAGCAGCGCCGCGTGCTTAAGCCCGGTGGACGTATAATTGCACTTGATACCACCCAACCACCGAAAAACCCTCTTGCGCCTTTGATCAAGCTGCACCTGCACACTGTTATTCCCACCTTGGGTCGCCTGATTGCTGGGTCTGCTGAGGCTTATCGCTACTTACCCGAAACCACGGAGAATTTCCTGAGCGCTGAAGGGCTTGCGGAGCGCATGCAGACCGCTGGTTTCCAGGGGGTGGGCTTCCGCCGCCTGATGTTCGGCACGGTGGCAATCCACTGGGGATTCAAGTGATCCCGGAAAACAGAATGTGACCAAATCCCTCTTAACCATGTCTCTACCCAACGCCAGTTCCTCCAGTGAATTTCATGCTGCCAGGTTTCCCTTTGTATCCAAGTTTAGAAGGGAAATCGAGCGCAACGTCCTGTACGTCTTTATCCCGCGCTGGGCGCGTCTGATGGGTAACCGCTCTGGCTTCAACTTCAATCAGGGATGGTACCTGCCTTGAGTGCCGCATCTCGCGATTTTGAGAAAGCCGCCTTGCGTGGGGAGCCTTCATACGTTTGGCGAGCTGGGCAAGAGCGCCGCCTAAAGATGATCTTGGCGGCGGCCGGTGAGCGAGTTAAGGGGCGCGTGCTGGAGAATGGCTGTGGGGTGGGCATGTATGCCGCCCATTTGTTGCCCCATGCTGGATCAGTGACCGGCCTGGAATATGACTTTGAGCGTGCCAGCCAGGCGAGCAAAGTCCCTGGCCAGGTGGTGAACGCTGCAGGAGAGCGTTTGCCTTTCCCAGACGAGACATTCGATATCATCTTGAGCCACGAGGTGCTTGAACACGTTGCTAACGACGAGTTGGCGGTGCAAGAGATGGTGCGCGTCTTGCGCCGGGGTGGGAGGATTATCCTATTTGTCCCCAATCGCGGCTATCCATTCGAAACGCACGGAGTTTACTGGCGGGGAGGCTATCGTTTCGGCAACATCCCTCTGGTGAATTACCTGCCGCGCCGCCTGAGAGACAGGCTGGCACCGCATGTGCGCGTCTACACCCGTGGTGATTTAGAGAAACTCTTTAACGGCTTGCCAGTGTGCTTTGTGGATCGCACAATCATCTTCGGTGCCTACGATAATATCATTGCCCGCTGGCCTCGCCTGGGTCGCTTGCTGCGAGTGCTCCTGCATGGGCTAGAGAAGACACCGCTGCGGATCCTTGGGCTATCGCACTTTTGGGTGGTGGAAAAAACTGCCCTGGAGATATAACGAGAAGAGAGTATGAATCTTGCGTTTTCGGAAGATATCTGGAAAGCCCGGATCTACCGGATCTATTTCATTTTACTTGTCTTACAGGGTAGTGCAGCACTCATCACACTCGTCTCTATCCCAAGCGATTCGAGGCAAGCCCTTTTTTGGAGACTCTCTTGGGAGCGTCTGTTTTTAGTGGGAGAACTATCTGCTTTTGTGCTGACCGCGGGTTACCTGCTGATAAAAGTCATGCGGGATTCAAATTGGCTGCGGTTGCTCGACCAGCGTCTGCACGCCTGGCTTGCTTACAACCAGCGTTGGAAAAAAATTCTATTCTTGTGTGTGTTGTCAGTCCTCGCGGGAGGTTTATATTTGCTGGTGATCTCTAGCCAGAGTTTTTATATTCTTGCCCCAGCAGAGATCATGGATCCATCTTTTAACGAGTATTTTGTGAACCAGGCTTACCTGCGACTGCAACCCTATCTGGTGCGGATACTCCCTATCGTAACCTTGCTGATTGGAACCTGTGCCCAAACGGTGATCTTGCTTCCCCTGGCTTTCTTTGGGGTGAAAGCCTGGCACAAACAATTGAAAGAGCGCAATGTCTATCTCATGGCGGGTATCTATGCAACGCTTTTGATCTTGTGGCAGGTTGTAGGCTGGACACAATTGAAGATCGAGCCGGATTATGCCTTCACGGGCTGGTATCCCCTCGGCGCGCCCATTCTGGATAACCAGGTCCTGCTCACATTCCTGGTTGGGACAGGCTTAGCCACCTTCGGCATATTTCTTGCTCGAGTTCAGAAGGAAACTTCACCTGGAAAAAATTTGGCTGGTATGGCATCCAGGATCGACCTGGTTGTTGCTCTTGCCTTATGGGTCTTTGCAGCACTACACTGGCTCTCTATCCCCACCCAGACAAGCTGGTTTGTTGCAGGACCGCGTTATCCCAACTACCAATACTACCCAAACTCCGACGCGTATTTATATGATTCGACTGCACAAAGCTTGCTGGTTGGTTCGGGCTTTGAGATGGGGAATAGGGAGTATGCGCGCCGGCCGGTATACATAATGTTCTTAGCCGGCTTATATCGATTGATGGGCCAGGATTATGAGACGGTTACGCTGGTGCAATCAGCAATTTTTGCCGTCTTTCCTGTGTTGATTTATTGGCTTACCCTGAGGCTGCACAATCGCCTTTCCGCACTGATCGCGGCGTTATTGGTGTTATTCCGAGAAGGGAATGCCATAGCGTTGGCGGAAAGGATTACGGTCTCGAACTCCAGGATGTTCATGGCAGAGACGCCCGCCACTATCGGCGTGGTTCTGTTTGCCTGTCTGGTCGTCTGGTGGCTGCGTCAATCTGGTCGCAGGCCAGTCATCGCGCTCATCTTGGGTGGCGTGTTGGGTGTATTTATGCAGATCCGCATCGAGGTCGCTTTTTTGTTGCCCTCCTTTCTCCTGCTGGCAGGATTTGTCACCTATCGTGCTCCAAAGCAGTGGCTTAAGAACGCCGTTCTGATTTCGCTAGGGATGTGTTTGTTCTTAGCACCCTGGGTGTGGCGCAACTGGCACCGTACTGGGCTGGTATTCCTGGAGAGACCCGCTGAAAGGCTGGCCTTTGTTGCGGTGCGATCTCAGACTGGCGTGGGCGACCTTCAAACAGCATCTGCCCCTGCCCAAGATACTCTGGCTGCCAAGATCAACGAAGCCTCCGTCTTCTTACGGCGCATGAGTTCGCATTACATCAATAGCCAAGCTCAGGCGTTTCTGATCTTTCCAGATGCCTTTCGCCTGATGGACAGCACGATAGGATACCTGGAACATGGAAAATCCCCCCGTTTTTGGAAGGCCTGTTGTTCTCGACAAGACTATATCGACCGCTTCACTTTCTGGATGTGGGGCAAATGGGAGGGAGCTATTCCGGCCCAATCCGTTGCATCGATCATAATCAACATGCTGCTGGTTGTCATTGGGCTTGTCAAACTATGGCACTGGAAACGCCCCGCGGGGATATTTCTGTTCATAGTGAGCATCGGATATTATCTGGCCACAAGCGCTGTACGTGTTTCTGGTGGTCGTTTCGTCCAGGTCGTCGATTGGATATGGATCGTTTGCTTCAGCGTTGGGTTGGCACAAATTATTGAATGGACGGTTGCCTCTTTGAGCAGCGCAAATCTGCCAACCTGGTTATTTGGTGAAGTGCATCAAGCACAGATCGGGTGGCAGGGAACGCCCATCCAGGCTATAACACCGCTTCGAACCTACATGGGGGTCAGCCTGGCGATCATCTTGGCTGGCGCTTCCCTTCCATTGGTTGAGGCCATCATCCAGCCGCGTTACACAGAGGCCGCGCGGCAAGCCTGGCTCGCTGAGTTGCAGCAATCGGAATTGCTGGAGCAGAATTACCCGGATGTGCTGGAAACCCTGAAAAATATCCGGCGATATCGTCTGATCGTCCTGCATGGTAGAGCGCTCTATCCCCGCTATTATGCAAGCGGAGAAGGCGAGTCTAGCACTAAAATAACACCCTTTACACCCAGAGATTTTGCGCGCTTTAGCTTTTACCTGGTCGGTCCTAGAAACATTGGCGTACTGCTTCCATTGGATGAACAACCGCTGGTGCATTTTCCCAACGGAGAAGATGTTTTGGTCGTTGGTTGCATGGAAAACGGCTACTTGCGGGCTTTGGTCGTCTACCTTCATTCACAGGATGCTGTCCTGATCAGCCGGCCATTGCCTGCCTCGATGGCTTGCCAAGCGGGACCATGACCGAGATACATCGTTAGGCTAGCTTTTGTCCTCATGTTTGCAGGTTAGCATGAGAAAGACCCCTCTACAGCCCGGTTTGTCGGCAATGCTCGAAGTAGGCATCATGTTCCTACCCGCCATTCCTGCCTATGTATGGATGTGGCCGAACGTCAAGAACACAGACGCTTTTACTCTGGATCTGCCAAGTATTTCTCCCTAAAATCGTATATCCCCTCTCGTATGGGCCAGCTCCTGGCGCAATTCGTGCAGTTCAAAGTTCCAGATATATCTTCTAATGGGTAGTACTTGCATGCCGGGCAACGGAAAGTCAGAGTGTTGTAGGGCTGGATTGCATCTCGCCGTACTGATCTGGCGCGGACGAACGCGCTGGGCGAGAGTTGCCACCAGTTGCCCGTCCACTGGGCAAGCGAATCCAGCACCACCAGCAGGCGCAGTGGCACCCAGCGTTTGAGCAGCCCGACCCGGAAGTGCGAAACAGTCAACTGGCGCTCGATAGTAAAGCCACATGCATACAACCAATCCTGCACTGCCTGCGGGTGGAAATCAAAGTTAAGTGCCGCGAATTCCACAGGTTCAAGCGAGAAAGGGCTCCATTCCTGGCGGCGCAGGGAGTAGCGCAGGATGGCTTTTAGGTTGTGTTTGTTGGCATATTCCAGGATAAAGATTCCCCCGGGCTGGAGCGCCTCGCCAACCTGCCCTAGGGCGCGCTGTGGCTCGACCATATGGTGCAAGGTGCGGATCATGGTGGCTGCATCGAACTGGCTTGGTGCAAAGGGTAGGCGGTAAGCGTCTGCAGCTACGAAGATATAGCGCTCGCCATGACCCAGGCGATCCTGTGCCAAGCGCAGTTGAGAGAGCGAGTAATCTAGCAAGACGACGCGCTCAAATCCGCCGTAGCGCGGTGTGTTTCGACCTGCGCCGGCCCCAACTTCCAGCAGCAACTTCCCGGAAGAGGGCAGCAAACGACGCAGTGCCACCGCTTCGACCTGGTCTTCGTAGTCGCGCTCGCCCTTCTCCCAGAATGTAGACTGATAATCAGAGCCTTCGTAGTCAATAACGGGCGGAAA
>DATCYX010000540.1:0-4139 GCA_036526235.1 Anaerolineales bacterium
TGCCTGCCTGAAAGGAGTGTTTTCAACCAACAAATACCTATGCCATCTACACTAATCTTTCAAACCAGTTGTCTCATTTCATTGACACATTCCGCAACTCGAAACTCAATCTCAACATTATGTCTCAATGCTTCTTTTCGAGCTTGTTCGACTTCAGTGGACGATAAATCTGATGCTGCAACATGATAGCCGAGTTTAGCCAAACCAATACTTTGTGTTCCAATTCCACATGCTACATCTAAAACAGTGTTGGCGGTTTCACCAACAAATTCTTGAATTACGCTGTCCAATGCGCCTGCTTGACGCTGGACGCTTGCATCCCAGTTGGGGTAGATGAGTTTATAGTAGGGAGCAAGGTTGTTGTAGTAATCTTCTGTCATTTTGGATTTCCTAAAAAGCAAGCTAACGAGACTGTTGATAAACCCTTTGCTTGAGAAATTTTCGTAAAAATCTCCCACAACAGGCTCAAAACTCGCCAAAATGTGGGCAGGGTCTTGGAAAAACAAAGCATCTTTTTGCGGTCATATGCCGCCGACCTCACAACTTAGGTCGGCGGCAACTTTACCTATTATCGTTACGAAAGGAAATAACTTACTGTCCGGGCGGGCGGTAACTAGGTGATTTTTTCGCCGCCGCGTCGACTTCTTCAGGAGTTAATAGTACAGTGATTTTGGTAGTGGCAGCTCCTGAGGCGTTAACTGTCAGAGACAGAGACGCGGCGGTGACGTTATCGGGTATTTCTGCAATGACAAAAAGATCGGTCTCTCCGAAGGCGTAATAGAAGGCTTCCACCTTTCCGCCAACTGATTCGAACAATTTCGCGACGGCTGCGCGTCGGCTTGAACCGCCTTCCTTGATCAATCCTTTGACTCCATCACCGACATAGTTGGCTTGAACGAGATACTTTGGCATTTTATTCTCCTTTAGTAATAAGTGTGCTCCTCCGAGAAGGCACATTGACGGATAACGATAAACAATTAATGGTTGGAACCTTGACTTATAGGCACCTCCTTATAGATCTCACACCTTCAACTTCCCCTATTAGACCATAGCATCGAGGACAGAGTGGTTGAATAAACAAGAATAGTGTTGTGCCAATGGATGGTTTTTATAACTCTTCGCAGAAAATTCAATCCAAGGAATATTTCTTAAAAGCCGCGTATGGAACTGCCAAACGGTTTGCGTTCTCTGCTGGCGGGCGGGCGTGGATTCTGCTTGGGAGCAGGATTTTACTTGGGCGTAGATAAAGCCTGAAAATGCCGCAAAATCCCGCCAGTCAGGTGCGCTCTGTGTTAGGCGCGCTTTCATCATTTGAGGCTGATTCGAAGGAGCAAATCATCATCGCCCGCGGTGGTCCAGATGGCGTCGGATGTGACAATAACACTACCCATGTTGTAAAACCTCTGATCGGACGTGATCTGTTCAACGATCTGATTGCTGACCGGGTCAATTCGGTAGAGGAAACCTTCATCCAGCCGCACCCAAAGCCCTTCTTTCGTGGCGAAAAGGCCCTTATCGCCAGGCAGCCCGGAAAATGTAGCAACGGGATTGAGCGATTCTGGATCCAGGCGGACGACGGCATTACCCAGACCAACCCATGCTCCATCCTCCGTTGCGACGATGTTCCAGGGGGAACGAGTAAATGTCCGTCGCTCAGTGACCTGCATGCTTTCCGGGTCAACTCGAAGAATAAGATCATCCAATTTGCAAGTGACCAGCAAAGAGCTGCTCGTTGCGGCTACTTGAAAACATCGCACACCGAGATCGATCGCCGGTGAGGGCTGATTGGTTGTGGTATCGATTCCGACTAGTTTGGAACCGTCGTCCGTAAGCACCCAGATGTGATTGCTTAGAAACGGCATATTGTACTGGTCAAAAATCTTTCCTACCTCGACCGTTGCAGTGACTGTTTGCGAGCTGGGATCAATACGGACAACATCAATGGTTTTAAAGTTTTCATTACCCCTGGTAGAGCATGCCCAAATATTTTCTCCATCTGTGCCAAGCCCTTGACAATAGTCATGTTGCCAGCTGGTTGTATCCACTTTGATATCGCCAACCACGCTATTTGTGGCCGGGTCAACCTGGACCACATGGCCACTATCCGTCTTGACCCAGATAAAACCTTTAGCAAAGACAAGCTCATCAGGTAACTTGACGTCGATCGCTGCCAATAAGCGCTCTTCAAGGGGCACGCTCGTCGAAGGCGTGGGCAGAATCGTCGGGACTGAAGTAGGCGTAGGCGTGGACAGGATCGTTGGAGCTGAAACGGGCGTAGAAGTAGGCGATTGAGAAGGCGTAGCCACACAGGCCACTAATATCAGTGCAACCATAACAATAAAGAGTTTTTTGTATCCGGGTTTCATAACAGTAAATCCTCTAAACACTTTTCAAAAGATGGATGAAAATTCTTGCGTATTTATTTCAATACGCAACAAGTCGCCAGCGACCAACTTTGCTTTAGAAGCGCTAGCTTCCTAATCAACCAAATTATAGAATTGTAAAGATATTACAGGAAAATAGCTTACCCCCACGAGTGGATTTTACCAGATTCTTTCGAAAAAAAACATATTTATTGAGGTACTTAGGGTCATATGTGGGTGATCACCAGTGTCATTTCTGTTGACCACCTCGTTGATTTATTGCAGAATCCAACCCAACTTAACCGAATAAGGCGATGTTGGAAACGAGTAAGCCTGAGCTAAACTGTTAGCGAACCCGGGAGTGATGAGAGCTTGAGTAGACCATCAGGCTGGAAATCCTTCCGGAGCCGCAAAATTAGCGATCAGCCAACTGATGGCTAAAACCTGCTCGCTGAGCTGCTTGGCGTCTCATGCCCTTCACCCTAGCTCACCAACCCCAGCGGTTACCTGTGCGAACCTCGGGAGGTTCCGTGACAGCCAAGTTAGTGGCGTTGGGTTGTTAGCCTGCCCTTTTTCTCCCTGTGAAACTTGCACTGTCGTGTAAAGCTACTTTCTTCAACGACGATTGTGTCAAACGGTCAACCACCAGATACCCGTACATTCGGGGAGAATGACCCAGTTTTCTCTGACGACCCGATCCGCAAACTCATCGCCAAAGAAGAATCGCGTCGACTCTTGAGCCTCGGAGAGCGACTCGAACTGATAATCTGTCCGAATCCAAGTCGAAGAAAAGCCATGTTCTTTTTCTAGCCACGCATAGTACGTGGTCAAAGCATCGGTGGGCGGGCACGGTTGCTCGGACCCGGTGCCCAACGTCTCCAGAATAACGACTGTCCCGCCGGGCCGCAGCACCCGCTTCATTTCCGCTAGCGCTTGCCCTATCTCTTTACGCCACGATTCCGCATACCAGGTGGTAAAGTACCCCAGGCTCCAGCCGGCGATAGAGATGTCCGCAACTCGATTGACAATCGGCAAAGCGCGGTTGTCGGCGACGGTCACCGTCCAGTTTTGCAGGCCGGTTTTATTAAGCTTTGCTGTGGCGACGTCTAGCATGTGGCGCGAGATGTCGCTGACCAGGATCGTTTTGGCAAACGGAGCGATCATGCACGTCAACCTGCCCGTACCTGCGCCCAATTCGACAAAGTCCAGGCCATCAAACGGTCGGATCTGACCGAGCGCTCGGGGGAGGTTTTTTTGATAATCCTCTCGGGATACCAAAAACTCGTATTCATTGGCTTGTTTGCGATAGATTTCTCTGTGATCAGACATTTGTCGCACCCCTCTCTGGGTAGCGCTTTGGCGGGTTAACGGTTCGCATTACCTGCGCTGGGGTGGAAGGCGGTACGCCGTCCAATGAGAATAAGGCGTGGAAAATGCTTGGGACGAGCGCGCAGTTCCCGCCGTCCGCGGCACGCTGTGCTGGGTGTTACATCGTTCAAGCTCTTGGTTTCCTTGGGAACAACATCGGTGTTCTGGATTTGTACGCCAGGTACGATGCCCCAAACCGAACCTCCAATTCCCGTTCTTCATACACTTTCACAAAGACAAGCAATGCTGGTGCAAACAGGATGAGCACCCAGAGCACAAACAGCATTGACTGAAACCAGATCCCCAATGACAGGAGAAAAGCCAGAGCTGCGAGCACCATAGGATTGCGCGTCCAAGCATACATCCAATCTGCCGCCAATTTCCGAGTGAGCGCAATGAAAAAGGGCG
>DATCYX010000541.1:0-4668 GCA_036526235.1 Anaerolineales bacterium
AAAGACTTCCTCTAAGAGGCGATCCACGATAACCAAAAATTCTTTCCTAAGCATAATTACCACAATAACTTTAGAAGCATTATATATGAAACAATTTGATCGATTTTTGGCCTGACCCCCAGCTCCGGTAACAATCTAAGATCACCCTTCATTAAGGATTCGAATATTCTGACCGTTTTGTTTTGATGGATTGTCCTCCCCTTTACTTGATACCAAATCGCTGTAGGAAGCGTTCTGTATATGTCAAATACACGGGATCGAGGTGGCTGGCGGCTACCATGCGATAAGGTAAAGTGACCCGCTGTGTGTATTTTGTCAGGCCTTCGGCATTGATGGTTCGCAGAGATGCAATGTAGAAATCGAGGATGTGTTTGTGACCCGTCTGGACCCCTGCTCTAACTGCGGCAGCGCCAATTGAAGTGGATAAAGAATGAATCGATGTTTTCTCCTGTTTTGCCACTTGTTGCATGCCATTGTATAAAGCAGCCAGGCGATCAGCATCCGGCAAGCTAGCCGCATTTGCCCGGAGATCTTTCCAAGTTTGTCGCATATCGCTGACATTTAATGGCGGCACATCCAGCGCTTCCGCAGCTATTCCTGTTGTATTCTCCAGGGAATCTAGTAGCTCTTCGACGGTATTGATGCTCTCTTCTTCAGTCAACAGCCCATCATTCTTCAGCTCTGATACCAACAATCGTAGATAGGATCGAGTTCCGCCAGTGAGATCGGCTATGGCAGCGAATATCCACAGAGGTGAAAATCCCAGGGTAAATATCCCGGCGAGCTCGATGCCAGTGCCGGCAGCTTTGCGTGTAGCCAGCTCTTGGGCGCTGATTTCCTTCGGTGGCAGGATACCCCGGGCTCCGCCGACCAGCTCGATGACAATACGTAACAATCCGGCAACGATGGCAGTGTAAAGGCGCGTTTCACGAAGCCATCCTGGCAGCACCAGCAAGCTCGCTTCATAGATGAATCCACCGAGGCTAGCGGCTGAGGCTCGCAGGATACGTTCAGGCAATGAAACCAGGTAAGAAAATTTCATGCGAGTGGAGGCAAGTCCTCCCGGATCCATGTTCTTGGTGGTTTTTCAAATTTTGCCATCTTTGCATTTTCCTCTCTGACAATTTACATAACGCAAAGAACGCCTCTTGCCATGAGAGGTTATTAAGATCGTTGGCATTGAGAGTGGTCGATGCAGTAATTGTCACAGCACGCAACCGGGTAACTATCTTGGACATAGATGGACTTGCTGTTCAGATCTTTCCAGGTATCACCTAACAAGCGAAAAAGCGCCAGGAACAGATTTTGAATACGATGCAATGGCGATTGAAACGAGTTTTGCCCAACATTTATATATCATTGGATGGCGAACGTCGTATGATAAATAGGGCCAGATCGTCGGATTGGGGCTGCGTGCCAAGCCAATCGGATACGGTGGCGACTACTCGGTCCAGGATCACCTTAGCGCTGAGTCCATCACTGTGCTCAAGTAGGTTCATCAAGCGTGAGGTGTTGAAAAGCTCGCCTTGTTCATTGATCGCTTCGGTTGTACCATCGGTATAGAACATAAGGCTATCGCCGGGTGCTAGGGTGATCTGGCTCTCCTCTAAAAAGATATCGTTGAAAAGTCCTAGGACGATGCCTTGACTGGAGAGCTCATCTACCCGACCATTGGCTCGTAGGCAAAGCGGTCGATTGTGCCCGGCATTAGCAAAATTCACCCTACCGGAGTCGATCTCAAGGGTAGCATATACTGCGGTGACGAAATAGCCTATATCGTCCGTGTATTCATCGTCGCAGCCAATATCACGACGGATCAGCAGGTTGGCGCGCTGTAGTGATTCAGCAGGAGATATATCACTGATGGAGGTGGTGCGAAAGATCGAGCGGCAGAGGGTCATGAACAACGCCGCCGGAAGACCCTTATCCATCACATCGGCGATCACCATCCCCAGTCGTTGATCGTCACCCGGCAGAGTGAAAAAATCGTAAAAATCACCCCCCAAAGATTGCGCTGGCTGGTAATAAGCAGCGAACTCCCAGCCAGGCAAGTCCGGCAGGCGCTTTGGCAGCAGACTGCGTTGCAAGCGCATTCCGGTTTCAAGCTCCACTTCTAAGCGCTGGCGGGAGAGCTCTACCTGGTGCAGGCGGGATTTCTCGATCGCCAGGGCGACCTGGTTGGCAAGAAGCTGAAGTAAGCGGGTTTCGTCGTCGTTGAGCTGCTTATCCTCTGGGCTGTGGAGCATAAGCCAGCCTAGCTCGCCGCTTTCAACCACCAGCGGCGCGGTCGCCAAACAACATGGAGCTTGGGCCTGCCAGTACTTGAGCACCTCCTGGGCTGACATCGCCGGGATGTTGGGTTCAGGCCATTGATGCAAGAAGACGGTTGGGAGTTCTCCCGGCTGATGAGCGTGCAAAACAATGGCACATCCCTCGGCCTCCAGCAAGCGTGGCACTTCCAATGCCAGATAATTGAGCAGTTCGTCCAGCTCCAACCGTTTCAGAAGTTGGTTGGTAAAACTGATCAGTGTGCGTTGCTCGTCAATACGACGCTCACGCAATAGGTTGTACAGTCGGGCGCGCTCCAGAGCCGCTCCCATGTGGGCGCCCACATTAGTCAAGAAAGCGAGTAGGCGAGGAGTGAAAGATGACCAATCGGCAGCAGCGATGTTCAAGATGCCGAGCACCTCTTCACCGGAGCGAAGTGGGGAAGAGGCGTGCACCAAAAGGCCACCGCGCTCGCCACTCGCTTCAACCAACCGACTACATTGGACTTCGTTATAAGCCCCAACCAGCTTGCCTTTGTCGCAGAATCCCTCGCAATCACAGCCCTTCTCCCAGGCTTCCGGGTTATCCAAAGCCAGTGCGGGTGGCAGGTTCTTGTGAGACGCCAATGCATAACCCCGTCCGGCCCACAAGTTTTGGCTGGCTGGGTCGCGCAGGAAAATCCAGCCGGTCTCCATGCCCATCACTTCCAGCAGGCGCGCCAGGGTGTTATCCAATGCACTCTGCATATCCACGGTGCGATTGAGCGTTTCGATGATCTGGTTGAGTGCGACCAGATCCTGGATTTGATCTGAGGCATCATGCATGGTTTACCCTCCGCCTTAGGTAGCTAAGATCTTGTAGTAACGCAGTACAGTATGGAATTGCCTATCGTTTATTACTTATCGCAATCTATCGCAGTTTCTTCCTTTTCCGATTCCTGACTAACTGTATGTGTACTTATGCTCACAGGGAAGCAGATTGAAAATTCTAAAAATCCATCCATTGTGTGTGCATGATCTTCTTTAATAATATAGACATACTTAAAGAATAACTCTCCAGAGATGCAAGATACTGCTGTAATCTTCATACATTATCGGCAAGTTTCCCTTTACGTCATCAGTTATATAATTTTCATTGACCTCAGAAACGGCAGGATATTGGTTTAAAGAATTTTTCATTGCCCACCTGCACTATTTCTATTCATACGACCCTTAACTTGAGCTTTGTCATGTTGATTCTCCCCTCCCTACACATTTTATGTGGGGAAGTGGATTCTATTCTTATTGTTGTAGATCCATGATGTCGGGTGGCGGTTAACATTTTTTGGGATTCTTGTGGGGGTAGGTTGAAATGGGCTTCGAATTGGATTCCTCAATATTTCACTCTGATGTGCTACGCTGCATTGAAAACTGTTTTGCCTGATGATAATTGTTGATATTAGTATACAGACATTCTCTTCTCGATTCAATAGGGATAACACATTTTGAGAGAACTCACGCCCAATTTCCAACCGTGTGGTAGTCATTTGGTTGCGTCAGGGGTCGCACGACCCAAAAGTGAACATCAGGAGTGTAACCTGAACGATATCGAGGTGCGCCGCCCGTTGTCACGGCGCGAGTAGGCACTCGGCTCCATGTGCCGCTTAGTCCTGTTCCCAGTGCAAATTGAGAGCCTTGCCCCAGAAATAAAGGTCTTCGGAGTTTGAAAGGTTATATCATCTTCTTGGGAAAGGTACACTGGGTGTGAGAATCGTGCACAGGATGGTGCTCCCATGCATTGTGAGGGGGAGGCTGTTTTTCTGGGAACGGCTAACTCAGTCTCGCGGAAACAACCCAACCACACACCGAAAGCCATCGGTATCATAACGGTCGTCTGGATGGTGGGGGGAGCGATCCGTCGTGCGGACATGGACAGCAGGATGCGACCAGCCGCCCCCACGCAGTATCTTGCTATCGCTTTCATGATCGCTGGCTGTCCACTCCCATACATTCCCTGCCATATCCAGACACCCATAAGGGCTATCACCTTGCGGCGAATATTTGCCCACTGGCGTTGTCCCTTTTTCGTTCATGTTGAGATTGCATAAATCGCGCGTTGGCTCTTGATTTCCCCATGGGTACTGTCGCCCATCCGTTCCCCGAGCTGCCTTTTCCCATTCCTGCTCCGTTGGCAGCCGTTTGCCTGCCCATGTGGCATAAGCCACCGCATCATCCCAACTCACTTGCACAACTGGATGATCTGCTTTGCTCTGGATATCTGTCTGGGGCCCGTTAGGGTGTTGCCAGTCCACGCCATCGATGTCTTCCCACTTGCCGCTGGTATGGGCACACCCTATCCCTGTTTGCTCGGCGGTGGTCTTGTATCCAGTGGCTTTCACAAAGTTGGCAAATTCCCGGTTGG
>DATCYX010000542.1:0-12343 GCA_036526235.1 Anaerolineales bacterium
CCGCATTTATCCAGGCAGAAGCGCAGCATTTGGGTCTTTCGCTCGACCCAAGGCAGCTATCGGAAGTCAAGCATACCCCCATTGGTCCGGAGATTTCCTGTGAGGCCTGTCCGGAGATCAGCTAGAGGAGGAGCAAAGCGATGAATAAACACAAATTTCTTTCGCTCGGTTTGATATTGGTGGCTGCCCTCCTCTTGACATTTCTCAAGGTGCCGCTTGCCAGCTCGCAGGGAGTTACCCTGGAAGTTGCGCAGGTGTCAGGGGATTTGCCCTTGGAAGACCCCGACTCCGACATGTGGCAATCTGCAACTGCCCTTGAGGTGCCTCTGAGCGCTCAGAATGTAACCAAACCCATGTTGCTCGAGACGCGCGTACAGTCGATCTCCGTGCGTGCCCTGCATAATGGCGAGCAAATTGCATTCCTAGTCGAGTGGGATGACGATACCAAGGATGACCAGTCTATCCGTGTGCAGGATTTCCGGGATGCAGTAGCTATCCAATTCCCGCGCGCCGCAGGGCAGCCTTTCTTCTGCATGGGTATGCAAGGTGGGAGTGTCAACATTTGGCACTGGAAGGCTGACTGGCAAGCCGATATCGCCGCCTGGCAGGATATGGAAACGCTTTATCCGGATATGAACGTCGATCAATACCCATTTGCCCAGGGGGAGCTGCCGGCTCCGGTTGATTATCAGGATGTCAATTACGTGCCGGCAATGGCTGCTGAAAACCTGTTTGCCATGCCCCGCCTCTCGCCAGTGGAGGATTTGGTTGCTGGCGGATTTGGCACCCTCACCGCTGAACCCGCTGAGGCACAGAATGTGCAGGGTATGGGGGTTTGGGAGAACAACCGTTGGAGGGTGATCTTCAGCCGCGATATTATCTCTCAAGATGCTGATGACGCATCTTTTGACTCCGGGCAGGTTGGTTCAGTGGCATTTGCCGCCTGGGATGGTGCCAATGGCGAGCGGAACGGGATGAAGTCTACTTCACAATGGGTCTCGCTCCAGGTAGAGGGCAAGGGACCAGCAGTCCCGGGTGATACCGTTCCGGAGCAGGCTGCGGGGTTGCCAGTAACTTTGATCATGTCCATTCTCGTTGGTGGGCTGGTGATCTTGTTGATTGTAGGAGCCATTATCTACTTCCGCTTACCCGATGAAGGATGAACTGATGGATCGCATGCCGCCATTTCTCCGTTGGCTGTCCATAGCTGCTCTGGCGGACTGGCTGGTGACTCGCACCCTGGCGCGCTCGGCTATCTTCATGCCTAAGTCGCAGCCCCTATTGCTTGTCTACCAGACGCTCACGCTGGGGGGGCAATTGGCCAGCGTGCTCAGCGCGCTGCTGGCGCTGCTCGGAGTAGGTTGGCTGGCATGGCGCTTGCGTGGAGAACTCAAGGGATTAATCTCCCTGGTTTTACTCAGCCTGACGGCCATCAGCCTGGTCACGATGGCGATCCCTCCAAGCAACCTGGCTCAGGCTGCTACCCAGCTCCTCGGCCTGGCGGCTATCTTCTGGATCGGTCTCCATGCCTGGCGACAGGCGACTAATCCAACGCAACAAGCGGCCGTGCTGTTGCCAGGGCTGGCACTATTGATCGGTCGGGTGTACCAGACTAGCCAGGTGGTGAATGCTGCGCTCGACTTGGCGGATCCGCCAGCCAATGCGCTGATCTTTTTTAATCTGGGCGAGTTGTTGGCGGTGCTTAGCCCAATTGGGATATGGTGGGCTTTTCGCCGCGTAGGGCGGGGTGGGCTTTCTCTTTACTTGTGGTCGGGAATCCCAGCTCTTTTATTCGTAGTGGGATACTTTCTCAATCCATCCATGACCGGCATCTTGGCGATCTGGTCAAGCGGATTGACTTTATATTTACCCTGGCCTTTGTATGCGCTTAGCTTGTGGCTGTTTGGATTCGTTTTATTGGCTGCATGGAAGCAAGGTAGCCCCGCAGGTGTTGCCTTGCTTCTGCTGGCAGCTGGAGGACATGCTCCTCAGCTTAGCACGCAGTTGTTTTTCGGTTTGGTCGGGCTGAGTCTGCTTACAACCAGACTACCCTCATCAGATTTTGCTACTTATCCCGCTCAAGCGGCTTCCGCTTCTCCCCCTGCACTCGAAATAGGTTAAAATTTAGTACAGCAACGTTGAATTACAGAAGAGGGGATTATGCTTGGCGAAAGCCGTTTGTACTTTCCCATTAATAACCACCTTTATAACAATTGAAAGAATAGCTGTGTACTTATAATAGGTGGGGTAATGGCAGGATTTTTGCGGGAGGATGAACGATGGGTGATATCACCCATGAATTTACACTTCCACCTGATGTGGAAGCGGTTTTTAAAAAGTTCTGGACTTGTGAGTTCACCACGCTTGCCAAAGATGGCACGCCCGTCACTTGGCCCATCTTGCCCATTTATCAACCCGGGCTGCGCAGTTTTGTTTTCCTGACCTCTATCGGTACACCACAAAAGGTTTTTAATATTCGGCGAAACCGGCGCGTCTCGTTGTTTTATTCCGATCCAACGGGGAGTGATCTTGTCGATCCGCCAGCTGTGCTCGTGCAGGGGGATGCTCAGGTTGGGGATCAGATCATCACCTCCAGGGAGCAGATAGACGAACAGTTAAGTTTAGATATGCAAGAGCAAGGGCGCAGACTTTTGAAGCACCAACCGGCGATAACCATGTACACCAACAATCGCCTTACCCAGTATGTGATGGATTGGTATTTCATGCGTCTGCTGATTACGATCACACCGCGACGCATTTTATGGTGGGAACACGGAGATTTTACTTCTCCAGCACATGTAATTGAGGTGTAGGGTGTGGAATCGCATCGCTAGGCAGGTTCAATCTTATTCCAGCGCGGTATTGACTTTTGTCGAGGGGAACGGTTACCCTTTTAGCGTGCGCTGTGACCCGCAATATGATCGCAGCCAGCAAGTGTTTCGCCTGCATATACCAAATCAGATTGCCCTCCAATCTGGCCCAGCCGGCCTGCTTTGCCACCAGCATGACAAGAACCTGTGGAATCTGAAAAGTATGGTGCTGCGCGGCATACTGGAAGAGGATGATAAAGGTTGGTTTTTTCGACCGTTGCAATTTATTCCGGGGATGGGTGGATTCTTCGGTTATGTGCGATTTGTCGCCCAAGGACGGCGTCTTGCTCGCAATTACCTGGAGCGTCGTGGCCTGGATCGCCCTACCATACCTTGGGCTGAATATGCCACCATAGTGAAACTAGCCAAGAAGGACAAATTCCAGATAGAGTAAGAGGGCTTACCCGAGTATAATTAATTTAGAAGTTACGTAGTTGGATACGTGGCAGGGGGGTATGGGCGGGCATCGCCCGCCCATACCCCCCTCCTTTCCTCTTCAACTGCGTAAGTCCTATAATTATTGAGTATTGCAACCAGAATAATCTCAATGGAAGCTCTTGTAGAAACCCGGCTAAATCCAAGATGGTACACTTATCTAATTCCTTGTTCAAGACCTGTATCCCGATTACGTGTCATGGTGGTTTCGAAAGTGGGAAGTGTCCATTCTATTTGCAATACTTCTACTAACGATTTTGAGAAGTTGATTAATTAAACTTTCTCAGATGCTTAAGTTCATGGCATAATGAAGTATGGTTGCGGTAAAGGGAGCGATAGACATGGACGGTAGCAACAATCTCAAGTTGAAGGACGGATCCCGCGTTGCGGTGATTGGTGGGGGACCAGCAGGCTCTTTTTTTAGTTACTTCCTTTTGCAATTCGCAGAACGCATGGGTTTGGAGATCTTTGTGGATATTTACGAGCCCAGGGATTATTCCAAACCTGGTCCGACCGGCTGCAATATGTGTGCTGGCGTGGTGTCTGAGTCACTTGTCCAGAATTTGGCAACCGAGGGAATAATTCTGCCGTCCACGGTGGTGCAGCGCGGGATTGACTCCTATGTGCTGCACATGGATGTGGGCAGCGCACTCATCCCCTCCATTCGTGATGAGAGACGCATCGGGACTGCGTTTCGAGGCGTTGGCCCGCGAGGGATTAAGGAAATCAAGTGGGACAGTCTGGATCACTTTTTGATGAAGCTGGCTTTGGACAAGGGTGCCCAGCACATCCCCGCCCGGGTAAGCGAAGTCGAGAAAGTCGCTGATCCCGAAAAGTTAAACGGAGGTGGTCAGCGACTTCAGGTGAAAACCACCAAAGGATTGACACAAACTTATGACCTGCTGGCTGTTTCTGCCGGGGTGAATACCGCCATCCTTAAACTCTTCCAGGGTATGGATTTTGGCTACCAACCCCCTCTCACAACGCAGTGCTTTGTACGTGAGTATTACTTGGGTGAAGAAGCCGTATCGAAGCATTTAGGCTCATCGTTTCACGCTTTCCTGCTGAACATTCCCAATCTAGATTTTGCTGCCATGGTCCCTAAAGGTGATTACGCCTCTCTTGCTTTGTTGGGTGAGAATATTGATGCAGATCTTCTTCAAACCTTTACGAGCGATCCAGCACTAGAGCGCTGTATGCCTCCCAACTACCCTATGGATCAGGTCGATTGTTGGTGCTCGCCACGCATTAATATTAAGGGTAGTGCCCGACCTTATGGAGACCGGATTGTCTTCATTGGCGATTCTGCTGTGAGCCGTTTGTACAAAGATGGTATTGGGGCAGCTTACCGCGCGGCGAAAGCTGCGGCGACGGCGGCGATTTTCGAGGGCGTATCGTCTGAAGCTTTCGAACGGCGTTATTGGCCTGCTTGCCGGTCGATGGAAATCGATAATACCATCGGAAAAATTCTGTTTGCTGTTGTTCGGGAAGTTCAGAAACGGAAATTTGCCCGGCGAGCGATTTTGCAGATGGTATTAAGCGAGCAAAAGCGCGGGGTGGTCGGAGACCGCAACATGAGTATGGTGATGTGGGATATGCTGACCGGTAGCGCGCCATATCGAAAGATCCTCTTGCGCACGTTGCACCCTGTTTTTTGGATGCGTCTATTGAAGCATTTCTTCGTTGCGGCTGTACAATCATTTGGCTGATGGCGTACAATTAATTCGTGTTGCTAGAGAACCAGCAACACCTTCCTGATCGTGAGATGAGGGAATGATGAAAACAGGTGAATTGGGAAAAGTATATCAGGATAGGGAGCTGATCATCCGACAGGGTGAGGCGGGGGATTGTATGTTTGTCATCCAGCAAGGGCAGGTTGAAATCCTGAGTGAAAAAGACGGAAAAGAAATTCGCCTGGCTGTGCGCGGTGAGGGGGAATTTTTTGGCGAGATGGCGATTTTTGAACGTGAGGTGCGCATGGCGACTGTTCGGGCGCTGGGTGAGGTTCGCGTATTGACAGTGGACAAGAAAAATATTCTCCAACGAATCCACGAGGACCCCTCACTCGCATACCGCATGATTCAGACCATGTCGCGGCGCATACGCGAGCAAAGCCAGGAAGTAGTGCGTTTGACCAATCTTATAAAGGAAAAGGGTGCCCTGTTAGACAACGATGTCCCCCATCGCTGAGCGATACCCGTCCACATCTTCTTCTTTGCCCACGGGAACGCTAACCTATCTTTTTACCGATGTAGAAGGTAGTACACGCCTTTGGGAGCAATATCCAGACCAAATGCGTGGGGTGATGATTCGTCACGATGACTTGATCGAGTCGTTGGTGACGAATTATGGTGGTTCTGTCGTCCGGCCGCGTGGCGAAGGCGATAGCCGTTTTGCCGTGTTTCCTCGCGCTGCGGATGCTGTTGCTGCTGCCAGTGCTATTCAGCGTGCTCTGTCTTTCGAAGCTTGGATAATCCCCTCACCCCTGCGCGTGCGCATGGGATTGCATACTGGTGCGGCAGATTTGCGCGACAACGATTATTACGGCCCAGCCGTGAATCGATGCGCCAGACTCCGAAACGCTGCTCGTGGGGGACAGGTGCTTGTATCCCAGAACACCAATGTTCTGGTACGAGATGCTTTACCGGAGGGGGTAAGTATGCGCGATTTAGGCGAATACCGCCTAAAAGATCTTAATCGAACAGAGCACATTTACCAATTGGTTATCGAGGGATTGCCGGGAGATTTCCCACCCCTCAAAGCGTTGGAGAACCTGCATACCAATTTACCCGCCGCACTTACCAGCTTTGTCGGTCGTGAACGTGAGATAGAAGAAGTGAAACAATTACTGACGCAAACGCGACTGCTCACCATCGCGGGTGTTGGCGGGGCGGGCAAAACGCGCGTAGCATTGCAGGTGGCCGAAGACCTTCTGGAATTCTTTGGTGATGGTGTGTGGTGGATGGATCTGGCACCGATATCCAACCCTGAACTAATCATCCAGTTTGTAGCAGATGTTTTAGGCATCCGCGAAGAAGCAGGTAAGTCATTGCTCCAGTTGCTAACCAGTTATATGCGTACCAAGAATACCCTGCTGGTACTGGATAATTGTGAGCACCTGATCCAGGGTGTCGCCCTTTTCGTTGAGACGATTCTGCGCAGTGCGCCTGAATTGCGGATACTGGCCACCAGTCGCGAGGCGTTGGGCATGTCGGGCGAGGTCATCTGGCGGATTCCGCCCCTTTCTGCGCCCGGCTTGAGGGAAAGAGTCAAGTCTGAAAACCTGGTTCAGTACGAGGCAGTCAAACTTTTTGTCGAACGCGCCGTGGCAGTCAAAGCGGATTTCGAGATCACGGTTGAGAATGCGCGCTCGGTGGCAAAGATTTGCGCACGGTTGGATGGCATACCACTGGCCATCGAGCTGGCGGCCGCGCGGGTGAGGGTGCTATCCGTTGAAGAGATTGCTGAACGCCTGGATGATCGTTTTCGATTGCTGGTCAGCGGCAATCGCACCGCTCTCCCTCGCCAGCAGACCTTGCGTGCATTGTTGGATTGGAGTCATGAACTGCTATCTGAGCACGAGCAGATTTTACTGCGGCGACTATCGATTTTCACTGGTGGCTGGACATTGCCAGCAGCGGAAAAGGTATGCTTCGATGAAGAAGTTGAAGCTTGGCAGATTCTCGAGCTGCTAACCCATCTGATCGACAAATCGCTGGTCGTTGCGGAATCTCACGACCGCAGTGAGCGCTATCGCTATTTAGAGACGATTCGCCAGTATGCCCAGGAGCGTCTTTTAGAAGCCAAAGAAGTGGACGAGCTAGCGTGCAAGCACGCGGAGTATTTTTTAAACCTAGCCGAGGAAGCATATAGTGAGCTGTGGGGTCCAAGACAAGCCACACGCTTGGTGCAGCTGGAAGCTGAGCATGAAAATTTGCGCATGGCGCTGGAATATATGTCGAAGGATGGAAGCCGGGCGGAAATGCTGTTGCGCTTGGGCAGTTCTCTATGGCGCTTTTGGGAAATTCGTGGATATATCAGCGAGGGTCGTGCCTGGTTGAAGCGCGCTTTGGATGCGAATCCGGACGCGCCAGCCTATCTGCGGGGAAACGGTCTGCGTGGGGCGGGTATTCTCGCCTGCCAGCAGGGTGATTATATGCAAGCCAAAGCGCTACATGAACAAAGCCTAACTCTCTTTCGAGAACTGGGGAACAAGTTAGGTATTGCTCGCGAGCTCAATGATTTGGGGGAGATCGCTCGTTACTTGGGGAATTATCAAGAAGCGGTCGCCTTACATACAGAAAGCCTGGCGTTGCGCTATGAAATTGATGACAAAGAAGGTCTCGCCGTGTCATTGGGGCAGCTCGGTACGATAGCCCTCGACCGGGGGCAGCATATACACGCCCGCGAGCTGCTCGAGGAGGGCCTAAAATTGAACCGTGAGCTGGGGGATAAACAATCTACGGCACTGTCTTTGAATAATTTGGGTTTGGTTTCACAACTGTTAAGCGATTTTGTTCGCGCGATTTCTCTATTTGAGGAGGCTTTATCCCTTTACCGTGAACTAAAGGATAAGCTGGGTATCTCAAACGCACTGCTCAATTTAGGATCTGTTGCAAAAGATCAGGGCTATTTTAAGCAGGCAACAACCCTGCTTAATGAATGCCTGGTGTTAAAGCAGGAGGTCGGCGATAGGCGTGGAATTGGGCGCATCATCGCCGCGTTGGCTGAAATCGCTGTTCATCAGGGAAACTATGCTCGTGGAGCAGAGCTTGCTGAGCAAAGCTTAAAGATCTTTCGTGAGCTAGGTGTCAAACGGGGGATGATCATTTCGCTTGAGGTGCGTGTGTATGCCGCCAACCATCAGGGCGATTATGATCTTGCTCAATCGCTGGCTTCCCAAGCCCTGACTTTAGCCAATGAGATCGGCGCCCCGCGCGGAATTGCTTATTCAAAAGCATTTCTTGGATTGATCGCCTACGCCAAGGGAAATTTGACGGAGGCGCTGAAACTGTTACATAGTTCACTGGATATTTTCCGTGATGTCGGTGATCGAAAAGATGTAGCTTATGTATTGGTCAACCTTGCACGGGTGGCTTACCGCCAAGGTGATAACTCAGCTGCATCCCAAATGCTTGAAGAAAGCCTGACCATTTCCCGTGAACTGGATATCCGTTGGGGTCTAGCATTTTCCCTTGAAATCATGGGTTTATTACAGCGCAGCGAGGGGCACAATGACCAGGCTTTTAGCCTTTTTAAGGAAAGTTTGATCCTCTCAGCCGAACAGGAGAATCTGCAGGGCATTCTCAATTGCTTGGGGGCATTGGCAGGATTGGCAGCGATGACTGGTCAACCATCTCTTGCGGCGCGCCTGTTTGCAGTGACGGATAAAATGCGGGATGCAACGGGTGCTCGAATGGGGAGCGATGACCGGATGGAATACGAGCGCTATCTGTCTGTGCTTCGTAATCAAATGAGCGATGCTGAGTTCGAATCTACCTGGTCGGGGGGCTATGCCATGACAACGGAGCAAGCCATTGCTGAGTTAGAAGGTTGGTCGATCAATCCAACCAGCCATTCATAGTCAGATCCCCAAACCAGGAAATAGCAATTTATCCTTAGCCTGGGTTATTGGTCTAGGGCTCGGGTTCGCCTCTCAATTGCCGGTGGTATTCCATCAGGTTGTCCAGCGAGGCATTTCCCCCACATAAGAGCAAGATAACGTGGTTATTCTTTTCGAAGGCACCGCTAATCTGTTCGGCAGCTGCCAGTGTGCATGAGGCAGCCAGTTCGGTAATCACCTTGGCGCGCTCCAGTAAAAAGAGCTGGGCGTCAAAAGCTTCCCGATCTGTGACCAGGATATACTTTTCAAGATGCTTCTGAGTGAGTAGCAGAGCATCCTCCGCAACATAAGGAGCACTCAGTGTTTTAGCCAAGGAGGTCGGTTGGATTTGCACGACCTTCCCTGCTTTTAAAGCCTGTCCCATCGTATCAGCACCCTCGGTCTCAACACCCCAGATGCGCACACCCGGCTTGAGTGCTTTAATGGCAACGATGATCCCGGCAATCAGCCCGCCACCCCCAATGCTTATGATCAGGTCGGTGAGCTCTGGCAGGTCTTCAAGCAACTCCAGCCCAAGCGTGCCGTTGCCTGCCATCTGGTTGGGATTATCCCAGGCGTGCAGAAAGCTAAACCCTCGGCGTTGGTAGGATTGTGCTAGCTCAATGGTTTTGGCGAAGGTGGGCGAGAGCAGCACTTCTGCTCCATAGGCTTGCGTGGCTTGGATGTAATTCCTGGGCGTGTAATCTGGCATGCAGATTATCGTGCGCATGCCCAGCACTTGCCCGGCATATGCCACACCCTGGGCAAAATTGCCCCCGCTGATGGCTACAGCGCCTTTGTCCCTCTCCTGCTGGCTTAGTTGTAGGATCTGGTTGAACGCGCCGCGAGGTTTGAAGGATCCTGTCTTTTGAAAGAGTTCGAACTTAAGGTAAATATTACTTCCCAGCTTTTTACTGAGAGTGTCGTTCCTTTCCAATGGGGTTCTGCGGACATAAGGTTCAATCCGTCGACGGGCATCCTGAACATCTTGTACGGTGATCATTTATCGCTCTGGTAGGTTACGCGTGCGCTTGTACCGCGATGATTGTGATGTCATCTGCCTGTGGGTTTGTACCTTGGTGGTGGCTCACTTCCTGTAGCAAGTGATCGAGCTGGTCTTGCACAGGTTTGTTTAATAGATCAGGTATGATGGCCTCCACGCCCTGCGTGCCAAAAAATTCTTCCTGCTGGTTGGCGGATTCGGTCACCCCATCGGAGAAAAGCAGCATCGCGCCGCCGAGTGGGATGGTCAGGCTCCTGGGCTCGAGTATCGGATGATCCAACAGACCCAGCACTTGCCCCTTGCCCAACACGGTTGGGATAATTTTTCCGTGCTTGTCCCACAGCATGGGCGACTCGTGCCCGGCGCGCACGTAATTAAACTCGCGGGTTTCCTGGTTCAGGATTCCGTACAATACGGTCACGAAGAGCCCTTTGGCGTTCATGTCCAACAGGGTATGGTTCACATTCTGTAGCACGATTTCTGGTGAGACCAAAGGCTTTGCTTCTGCTCGCAATAGACTGCGTGTGAGTGCCATGAACAACGCCGCAGGGACACCTTTTCCAGCCACATCACCGATGACGATCCCGAGACTTTTTGGGCTGAGACGGATCACATCGAAGAAATCTCCACCCACCATACGCGCGGGTAGCATTTGCGCTACGATGTCGAAGCCTTTCAGGCGCGGTAAAACTGTGGGTAGCATACTTTCCTGGATCTCGCGTGCCTGCATTAGCTCGCGCTCCAGGATCTTCTTCTCGATGATTTGCTCTTGGGCGGCTTTTAAATTTTCGTAGGCCTCAGCCAACTGGCGATTCTTTTCCGAAAGATCGCGGATCGTTTGGTTCTGGGAAGTCTGCAGGCGCTGGCTGAGTACGCTCAGCATCTGGTAAGCTAGCGGCGGCTCTCGGTCTAACAAGGCATTGAAATCTTCACGCGACAGCTCAAGCAGGCGGGCATCCGAGTGCACGCGGGCGCTGGCTGTGCGCAGCCCATCGCGGTTGAGCAGGCTCATCTCGCCAATGAACTGACCGCTCCCACGTATTGCAAGCAGTCGTTCGTTGGGAGTGCCGATAGCCTTGATGATGGCCACTTCTCCTTCGGCGACGATATAGAATTTATCGCCGTAATCTCCCTCCTTAAAAAGGACTGTCTTGGCTGGATAATGGCATTCTTTGAGCGCTGCAGCCAGGAGCTCGATCCCAGATGGCTCCAGGCTTGAAAACAGGGGCACTTGGCGGATGAGTGATGTGTCCATTGCTAAAATGATGCGATCGCTTTTTGTCGGTCTTGATAGATTTCAAAGAACTGGTCCAGCCCTGTCATTTTAAGAGTATTGGCTACTTTGGGTTGGGGGTTGAGGATTTTTACATAGGATTGAGGCTCGCTCGCCCGGTCCCGATCAATGGCGTGGATTGCATTCCAGCCTTCTAGCAGATCGTGAGGATCGGCACCGCGCATCAACAAGACAATGCTATGCATGGCTACCAAGCCGGAGCTGCTCATGAAGCGCAGCTCACTCAAGTCTAGCAACAAATGACGAGTTCCCTCGGTATAAAGATCGCGCGCCCTGGCGATCACAGATTCGAAGTTAGAGGCGTCAAGATCTCCTTGAAGAGAGAGGATCGTGACGGGTATTTTTCCTTTGGTAAATTCAATTTCTATCTTCATCGTTTCCTTCCTCTTTTTGTCTTGTGCTAATTTGATGGATCACCAGAGTAACCTCGTTGCCTCCCTGAGGTAACTCTCGGTATATCATCTGGTCTACTAATTGTTTAGCTAAAAAGATACCCATTCCCCCAATCGCCCGTTTCTCAAGGGATATAGAAAGATCAGGCGGTGGGAATTGCGTTGGATTAAAGGGCGCCGCGTGATCGCGCAGGTGGATGATCAGCGAATCCTTTTCTAAATACATCTCTGCTTCGATGAAGCCTGGCTCATTCTGATAGCCGTAAATCATCGTGTTGGTGACCAGCTCGGTTACCGCCAGGAGGAGATCGTAGGTTGTAGAAGGATCAACCTGAAGTTCGGCTGCCCGTTTTTGGAGAAAATGGCGGATTTCTGCTAGGTCATATAACCCGGCGGTATATTGGCGTGATTTACCAACATTCATAAGCTTCAGCGAAAATGTACACTCGTAGCTATCAAAAATTAATCATATCAGATGTTTCGCCGTTGGCGAGTCTTTTCTATGTACTCTGCAGGGCAATTGCATATGCCCTGAGGGGCATGCGCAATCCCGTAAAAAGAGTGTTTGACCTTGCCCCGAAAAAGTGGACACGATTAATGTCCGGGAAATTGTTCAAACTCCACAGGGCTGAGATAGCCCAAGGAAGAGTGAAGCCGATGACGGTTATACCACACCTCGATGTACTCGAAGATAGTGGTCCGTGCTTGAGCCCGAGTGGCAAATTGTCCAGTAACGCACTCGGTCTT
>DATCYX010000543.1:0-3959 GCA_036526235.1 Anaerolineales bacterium
CTGAGCAGTTACCCTTCCATAACTAATTTTGTGAATTAAATGACACCCTAAAATGTTCGCAACTGCTCAGGCTAAGGACTGGATTCCACGATCTGGTAATAGATTACACATGCTGGGATTCAGTAGTAGGCCACTTCCAAGCTGTCCAGATGATGAGCGCAAGGAATAGGGCTTCCAGCAGCTCATAGAGCCTCCAATAGAACCAAGTCTCTCCCTCGCCCACAAACTGCGTGCCGAGTAGGACAAGGATATGGAAAATGCCTATGACGATATTCACCAAGCGATTCGCTTTGGCCTTCAATATAAGGGACAGTAGAATCATGAAGCCCGGAAACGCCATTAGCACTGCTGCACTGAAAAGGAGTGTTTGAGTGAAATGTACGCCTTCCAGATGTCCCTCTACCAGTTGTGCTACGTGACCTGGCTGCATGAGTGATAAAAGATCGTTATAAATATAGAAGAACATCAAGGCTACCCATAGTAAAGCGAGCTTGGCCTTCACATTGACCTTTCTATCCTCTAGCATGCTTGCGGTTTGTTTCGTGTTCATTTTTCTCCTTTTATTTGTCATGTTCCACAGTGATGACAACATTCCCTTTTTTGTGTCCTGTTTCGACATAGCGATGCGCTTCGACAGTCTGATCCAGCGGATAGCATCTATCTATAACCGGTTTAATCACTTCCGCTTCAATTAAATCTTTCAGGAAAATCAAATCTTCGGTTTTCTCTTTGAGTACCCCAAATTCCAAATTTTGGCTACCCGTCTTTGAGAGCCATAGCAATTGAAGGAGCATTGGTAGCCCAAAGGTAGCTATAAGATAGGATCCATTTTCCCTCAGCGATCTTTTGCTGCGCGAAACAGAAGTCATGCCAACTGTATCAAAAATGGTGTCGTAGACTTGGCCGTTTTGAGTGAAATCCTGTTTCGTGTAATCAATGACCTTGTCGGCTCCCAGAGATTTCACAAACTCTAGTTTTGAGGTGCTACATACCCCCGTAACCTCTGTCCCAAAGTGATGCTTTGCGAGTTGTACCGCATAGCTACCGACGCCTCCAGAAGCGCCGAAGATAAGAACCTTTTGACCGCGCTGGATATGCCCTCTTCGAAGAAAAAACAATGCGGTTAATGCCCCCTGAAGGACGGCGGCGGCTTCTTCATAGGTCACATTGGCTGGTTTTATTGCCACGGCTTCTTCAGGCAGACAAATGTACTCAGCATAAGCACCTAAATTCATCCCCGGGTAGCCAAAAACCTGGTCACCTGCCTTCAATCGGGTAACATCTTTGCCAACCCAGTCAATTTCCCCGGCCAGCTCAGTGCCCAGTATGGGTTGCTTGGGTTTTCTCCCTGATGATATTCGCATCAATAGCCCGAAACCGGGCGGCGCGGTACAACTCCGCATCCAACAGTCGTATTTGGTTACAGTTGTAGCAAATACTTTGATCAGTACCTCATTCTCCTTGGGAGCAGGTTTTCTAACCTTTGTGAGTTGAAGAACCTCAGGAGGCCCGTATTTTGTGTAAACAATCGCTTTCATTGCGTCTTTTTTAGTCATCATTTTTCTGCTTTTTGCAGATTAGTGAAATCATATAAGCCCTAGTCAATCAGTGATGCTCCGATCCAGCTCAGAGGCTTTCAACTTTTTTTCTCGTCAGTCGCATTTCTTTGAATTCACCTATCAGCACAAAGACCCAACCCAAGATTAGAAAAACAATGATCTCTATTGGGCTGGGCGCAGACTGCCCTTCAAACGCCCTTAGGTGCATTTTCGCAGTCTCTCCACACAGGAACCAGGAAGCATTTATCCAGAAAATATACCCGATGAGCTTATAGCTCCCTGCGGTTTTTTCTTCGCTCTCAAGCGCGGCATATTTTTTTATCCATACCCACACGATTGCAAAAAAGGAAACCAAGATAATGATGCCGCCAATGCCAAACAGCGTTGCGTTATATACACGGCTCCAAACCATGACCATAACAATGACTGCACCAAGGACCCCAATACCAGTGAGCCACGAAAAAGCTTGCTTGGTTTTCACGTACGCAAAGGCGCCAATGCCCGCCAGTACTGAACCCAGAGTCACAGATAGAGCCCAGAGTATGAACAATGGGTCGCCCGTCGCCCAAATGGTCGCGTCAAGCTCTTCAGCCGTAAGATTCCTGAGGTTGTGCATAAGACTCCGCGTGCCAATAGCGGCGAATGCTAAGGCTAAGATTACGCCAATCCAGAATAAGCTAAGACCAATTTTTTGTTTCTTCATTTTTAGCTCTCCATTGGATAAGTTGATTTGAGGAGTTGCTTTTTCCAAGAAGTGAATTCTTGCACAAACAGTATAGCAACCGGGTGTATAAGTGTCATACCCCGAAAGTGTTATTCAGAGGGTTAATTTCAAAGTGGAAAAGGAAACAAAAACGGGCCACTGTTTAGTGCCCCGTCAGTATTCTTTGTTATTGTTTGTAACCAGTGCCGAATTCAGACCTTCTGGTAATCAAGCATAGAGCAAAATCCCCAATCCATTTGCCCTGGCAACAGCTTGTGTTCGGTTGTTGACACCGAGTTTTCCGTAGATATTCCGAGTGTGAACCTTGACTGTGTTTAGTGACAGGTAAAGCCTGGAAGAGATTTCCTGATTGGTTAGTCCCTGGGCGATGAGATGAAGCACCTCCAGCTCACGCTCGCTTAACGGCTCAATCAGCGGTTGGGTGCGAGATGGAGAACCAGTAATCTTTTCTTCAAAGGTAGCGAGCAGCGTGCTGATATGTCCCTTAATTTTTCCATTTTCGACTTTGACCCTTCTTAATAATGCCTCTATCGACGGGCCTTCATCCACAAAGATACGGATGTGGCCTCCCGATGCGGCGAGTGAAAGGCTCTTCAACAAGGTGACCACAGCATTGTCTATGTCTCCTTGTGCATTTTTAGCCAATGCCAGAACCAGTAACATTTCGATCAGTCGCGTAATGCGGTCACCTGCTTCAGCTTTTTCAATCAGTCGTTCAAGCAGATTAACCGCATCATACAATTCACCCTTCATTATGAGAATGCGGGCAAGAACAATATACTCAACCTCGCGCGCAAATATGAGTTCATCATCTTTGTTCAGTTGTCGCCCCTGAACCCAATGATCTATGGCAACAAGATTTCTCTCGGTAAGCCAAATGCGTGCCTTCCAGGCTGCTACCCGGTTAACAATCCAGGGCGGAACATGGGATTTTCTTGCGATTTTTTCCAATTTCAGGATTGTATCCATCGCCCCTGTCAAATCTCTCTTTGCATATAAAACTTTCACCAATACAATGTGTGCCCATACAAGATTAGCCACATCATTTTCGAGTTTGCTCAATTCAAGACCCCTACTCACATATTGGAAAGCGTTATCAACATCATTCAGGTCCCATAGAATCTCACCCCATTGGGCGTGTAACAAACCAGTTAGTGCTGACCGCGATAATCCGCTTGCGTACATAAGCGTCAATAACTCTCGACATATTTCCTGGGCTTGATGCAATTTGCCTTGATACTGAAGAATTATGGCAAGTTTGATACTGGTGTATGCGGTCATGTAGATATTGCCCGCAGTTTTACTAATTCTGATCGCCTCAGACAAGGCTTTGTAGGCCCCATTCATGTCGCCAACAATATAATGCGAATCACCTAGTGCCATCGCAGCGATGCCGCGCCACGACAAATCCTTTTCGGGTAGAGACTCAAGTGCTTCGGTAGAGAATTTGATGATGCTTGGAGCATCTGCTGTGCGAAAACCCAGCATGGCGTGCATCACAGAAGCCCTGCTTTTTAGGTGTGCAGAGTTTGGATAGACAAATTTCTCTGGTTCATTGGCTGCGTTAGTTTTAATTGCTTGCTCAACTGCCCGTAAGCTCAATTCCGCTGCTTTAACTCTGCCATCTTCTAATTGCACCCAGGCGTGAAAAATAGAGAGATGTGGCCTGGTGGATA